>JAGIXO010000116.1 GCA_026122915.1 Candidatus Electronema nielsenii
TCAATCAGCAGCAGCGCAAAATTGATCACGCGTATCTTGTCTAGCGCGGTGAATCTGCAACGATAGAACAGCTTATGCTGACTTCAGCCCAATAAGGTTTTTCTTATGCTTCCCTCATCCTCCCTTCCTTCCGGCAGAACAGGGAACATTCTACTGTCTGTCTGCCTCTTTTTCCTCTTTCTGCTTTATTTTGTCTTCGGCGCAGGCTGGTATGAGCCAACCAAGTTAGTTTTGCGCGGGCAGGCATCGTCAGGCAGTTCGTTGATCAAGGTACATTGGGATAGCGGAGCAGGCTTTAACGACTATGAGCAGCGGCTGTTCCAACCAAATATCCAGCCGATAGATGGACAAGTCAACATTAGCATTGGTTCCACGGGTCGTTCTCTGAACCAAGAGGTGGTTTGTGAGGCAGTGCTGGTTGACGGAAAAGAAATTGATCTCAACACCATCGCTGCCGAGCCTCTGCGTACCCAAAGCGGGCTACGGTTCAAAGACGCAGAAAACATCTCTTTCCGCATACACGCTACCTCGCATATCGTCTTTAGGTTCCGCACCGATACCAGCTCTGGCATCGCCTTTGTCTCTGTCAACGGCACAAGGACGGAGCATGACCTACACATGGATAATGTCGAGGCGAAATTCAAGCAGCTTGATTATTGGCTACTTCATCAGCCGGACAGCTCGTTCACAGTGGAAACCAACTTGCCGCGCTATGTAGTTCATGTGTTGGAGATAATAAACGGTAATGTTGCCAGTTCTGTGCGGCTGACCTCCGCTGAATTGCACGGCAAAGGGAAGGTTGTTGATCTGCTGCACGGTCAGCCAATTGAACTCAGCAGCATTCGCTTCAGCAATGTTCTTGACAGGATGTACTCGTATTTTCATCCACTGCAATTCGTGCAGCAAATCCTCTTTGCCCTTTTCTCGGTCTGGCTGCTTACCGCCTTGCTCCGTCTTTATTCGAGACTCGGTGGGCTACGAGGCTGTGTTCTTGCCCAAGGGCGGCAGTGGTTCTGGGTGATGCTGCTTGGCAGCCTGACAGTGTTCGGTACTTGGTTAGCAGCGTTCTGGCCCGGTGTAATGTCGGTTGATTCAATGAAGATATGGCGGGCAGCCAGTTTGCCAGATATGTATATCAACGACCATCCGCTCTTGAACGTCATTCTCTATAAATACCTGCGCCATTTCTGGAATAACGTTGCTCTTGTGCCGATTACACAGGTTTTCCTGACCAGCCTGCTGATTGCTTGGTTTGGCTTCTGGCTTTATCGACAGGGCGTGTCTAAGTCAATCCTGCTGCTCTGGCTACTCTTCATACTTTGCTCGATTCCAGTTGGTCTGTACAATGTCGTCTTGTGGAAGGATATCCCTTTTGCCCTGCTGGTCGTGTTTTGGGCCTGTTCTTTAGTGAAGCTGTGGCACGAGAAACAGCAAAATCAGTTGAGCTGGACAGTTGAGCGAAGTTGCGCCCTGATCTTACTCGGCTTATCCTTGGGTCTTATTCGGCATAACGGGCTGATCTATTTTGCCGTCTTACCCATGCTGCTTCTGGTGCTTGGTCTTGTGCCGCTGAAGAAAACTATGTTCACTCTGGCGGTGCTCCTGCTGGCCGCAGGGATTGGTTTTGCCATGCTACAGCATATTACTCCAGAGGCAGGCTTCTTCACGCAGACAATACGGTGGTATGCCAGCACCGTGAAGCTGGAGAATGCAGGACAAGATGCAAAGCGAACCATGCGCGAGTATTTGACTGTGCTCGATATTGAAGCACCACAGGTGGACAAGTTTCATTATTATCTCCAAGATCGCCATGCTTGGTGGTTCCTGTTCCATTCTGGTTGGTGGGATGTGTATCCGTATCGGCACGAACAGGCGCGTATCCCAGCCTTGAACAAACTTGCCATGCAATTCTACGAACAGAGCTATCAAAAACCTTGGATATGGCTGACGTGGAACCCGGTCTGGCTGCTTGCGCTGCTGCCGCTACTGACCTTACTTTTCCGCTGGTTCCCGGCTACGGCAGTGCTGGGTACTATGCTGATGGCTGGTACGCTGCCTTTGGTCTATTTGCATATTCTCAATTGGCGCTACTATTATTTCCTCTATTTCGGCCTGCTCTTCTTGCCCGCCTTTATCAGTCTTGATTTCGCCTGTCGCCGCAGCAAACAATGCGCTTCTCCATCATAACTCCAAACTACAACGGCGGTAGCTTTCTTGAGCAAGCCATTATCAGCGTCATCAATCAGGTTGGTGATGGCATTGAGCTGGAATATATCATTATTGATGGTGGCAGTAGCGATTGCTCACACGAAATTCTGGCAAAATATTCATCAAAGATCGCCATAAGTATCGTTGAAAAAGACAACGGCCCAGCCAATGCCATCAACAAGGGATTAGCGTTAGCGACCGGCGACGTGCTGGCGTGGCTAAATGCTGATGATCTCTATTATCCGGGAACGCTACAGCGGGTGAGGCAGGCAATGGAGTGCAGACCGGAGGCAGTAATCTGCTTCGGTAGCTGTCCGATCATTGACCAGCAGGGGAAGGAAATACGACAGAACATCACCCGCTTCAAAGAATGCTTCTATCCCTTTTCCTCACGATTCACTTATCAGTGCATCAACTATCTATCGCAGCCTGCATTGTTTTTCCGGCGATCAGCCTTTGCGCAAGCCGGGCCGCTGCGTGAAGATATGGTTGCAGCGTGGGATTACGAGTTCATCCTTCGGCTCTGGCGTTGTGGTAATGCTGTACACGTACCGGGTGTACCGTTGGCGACCTTCCGCTGGCATGAACAGTCGATCAGTGGGCAAAACTTCAGAATTCAGTTCCAAGAAGAATACGAGTCAGCGCGCGCTGACGCAGGCCGCTTTTCCCCGCAAACGCTGCTGCATTTCTTTGTCCGTTGGGGGATCGTTGGTATTTACTCGCTGATGGCGTGGTTGAAGAAGAGGCTATAACGGCAGGCGAATTGAGAAAACACTCCCCCTACCCAGCGTACTTTCCACAACAATTGTCCCGTGATGCGCCTGCACAATGTGCTTGGCGATAGCTAACCCTAAGCCGGTGCCGCCCAGCTTGCAACTGCGGGCTTTATCAACTCGATAGAAACGTTCAAAGAGCCGGGCGTGATGCTCCCTACCAATACCGCAGCCAAAATCTTGGACAGAAATGACGACTTCATCGCTCGCTGCTTTTTCGGCCCGAAGCATGACCGCATTGCCTGCGCTACTGTATTTAATTGCATTGTTTAAGAAATTAACCACAGCCTGTTCTATGAGCGCGCTGTTGATCTGCGCCTTGAGCGCATCTTGGCAGGTCAGTTCTACGCTGATGCCTTTCTCCTCTGCCGCCTGAGTGCAAACCGCCGCTGCGTTCTCCAACACCGGTTTGATTGCCTTCCAGCTCAGACTGATCTGACCTTGTTCCTCGTCCTGTTCCAGCCGCGCTAAAGCGAGCAAGTCTTCAATGATCGCGTGCAACCGGCGGACGTTGCGGGCGATGATCTCCAGAAAACGTGCCGCATCCTCTGGTTCATGCATCGCACCGTCACGTAAAGTTTCAACAAAGCCATTGATCGCCGTGATTGGAGTCTTCAGCTCGTGCGAAACATTGGCAGCAAAATCGCGGCGCATGGTCTCTAATTGCTTGAGGCGAGTGATATCGTGAAAAACCAAGAGCGCACCTCCGTCTTGGTCAATCTCGCCGCGCAGCAGGCAACCGTGGGCATTGAGGATTTTCTCTATGCCTATATTGACCGCAATGACCTCCTCGGTTGGTCCGCCGTTTTTTAGTGTTCTTTCGAGGAATTGCTGTACATCGGCATGACGGATGATCTCTTGGATATCGCGTTGTGTAACCGCAGCGGGATCGAAACCGAACAGTCTGCCTGCGGCCTGATTGCAGCGGAGTAGCCGCCCGTCTCTATCAGTAACAATCACCGCTTCAGCCATGCTGCGAAAGGTTGATTCAAGCAGACCAAGCTGCTTTTTAAGCACAGCGGTCTGCTCGTCCAATTGCGCGGCCATTCGGTTGCAGGATTCGGATAGACTGGTGATTTCTAACGGCCCGACCACATGAATTCGGTGATGCAGGCTGCCTTGCGTGAAGCGCAACACGCCTTGTTCAATTTCTTCTAACGGCCTACTGATGCGCAGCGCGAGCAAGAAGCTGGCAACCGCAGCGAGCAGCAAAGCCGGAAGCGCAGCCAGTAGTAACCTACTGCGAAGAGAGGCAAGCTGCTCATCAAGCAGTTTTGCCGGTAGCGCGGCTCGTGCAACACCCCAGACTGTGCCGTTCTTCCGCACCGGTACGGCCACATAAAGCAGTTCTTTATCTACACTGTGGCTCCGGCGGAGAGAAACACCGATCTCTCCGGCCAGCGCGGCTCGAATTTCCGGGCGATCAGCGTGGTTGTCCATCTCAGCCGAGCTTTTTTCTGAATCAGCTACGACGTGTCCTGTTGCGACAATAACGGTGATCCGCGAACCAAGCTCCGCACTGAACTCAGCGCAGAGCAGATTGATGTCCGCCGTACTTAGTGCGAGATTCTTTTCTATGCTGCTACGGAAAAGGCGAGCTTGAGCTTCGAGCTGATGGCGGGCTTGATCAAGATAGAATTGCTTGAGAAAAAACGAGGCGGTAATCAGACTGATACCGAGAGTCAGCGTGGCTAAAAGCAGATATGAAAAACAGAGCTTCCAGAGTAGCTTTTTCACGTTTTTTACAGGAGAGGAGGAAGTTGTCAAGAACTCATCTCAAAATAAATCGAAGCAGAATGACTGAACAAGCAAGTTGCAGCAAAGCTAAAAAATTGTCAGCATGAC
>JAGIXO010000117.1 GCA_026122915.1 Candidatus Electronema nielsenii
GCGGTATCTGCTTGGAGCCACATCAGACCGCAGCAGCTCAGGGCATCTGTCCGCAGTGCGGCAAACCCTTGACTATTGGGGTCTTATACCGAGTACTGGAGCTGGCTGACCGCGAGGCACCGCATTGGCCAGAAGGTGCGCCCATAGTTCACAGCCTAATTCCACTGCCAGAGCTGCTGGGCGAGTTATTCGGCTGCGGCCCAGCCAGCAAGCAGGTTGACACAGCTTACGGCAGGTTGATCAACGCCTTTGGCTCGGAGTTCCGCCTCCTAATAGAAACCCCGCTGGCAGAGATTGCAGCGGTCTCGCCCTTACTGGCCGAGGCTGTCAAGCGGGTGCGGACGAAGCAGGTTATCCGCACGCCAGGCTTTGACGGTGAATTCGGGGTGATTAAGGTCTTTGCCGATACAGAACGCGATGAGTTAGGCGGTCAGCTCAACCTCTTCGGTCTGACTCCGAGCAAGCCTCGTGCGAAGAAAGAACGGAAGCAAGCCATCGTTCACACAAAGGCTACAGAGGAACTGCTTCTGCCGCAAAACAGGCCGCTTAACCCGGAGCAGCAAGCGGCTGTGGAGAGTGAGGCCGCACGAATCATCGTGCAGGCCGGGCCAGGCACTGGCAAAACGCACACCCTCGTGCAGCGGGCTGTGCGCCTGATCGCAGCAGGGCAAGGGCCGGTATTGGTTATCACCTTTACCAACAAGGCGGCAGAGGGAATCCGTCAACGACTCAGCACTGCTCTCAGCGCGGAACAGTCGCTGCCTTGGGTGGAGACCTTTCACGGCTTCTGCCTCCATTGGCTGCGGCGGCAGAAGCCTGATCTTACCTTGGTCGGGCCGGAGATGCGGCAGCGGATTTTCCTTCGTCAATACCCGCAGCTCTCTGACCGGGAAAGGAAAGACCTCCAGCGGCAGGCAAGTCTATTGCTCGCGGATCAGCGTGTGTTACCAGAAAGCTACGCTGAAGATGATCCGCTGCACCCTTATTTTGCTGCCTATCTGCGGGAACACAGCTTGCTTGATCTGGATGAAGTGGTTCCTGCCTGCACTGCCTTGCTGCATCGGGATAGCAGCTTTGCCGCAGAGGTACGGGCGACTGTTGCCCATCTCTTGGTGGATGAGTTCCAAGACCTCAACGCGGCTCAGTACGAGCTGGTGCGTCTTTTGGCGGAGAACGGCAGCGTCTTTGCCATTGGCGATCCAGATCAGGCCATTTATGGCTTCCGGGGCGCGAACCCGGCTTGGTTCCGCAAGTTTATCGTTGAGCAACAACCAGAACGCCATCACCTGACCATTAACTACCGCAGCGGGACGCAGATACTTGAGGCTGCTGCTGCGGTCATTGCCAACAATCACGAAGACGACAAACAACCAAACACCCACGCGGCGACAGAGAAGCAAAGTGTCATCTACCGCCATCGTGCCACAAACGCTGCTGCTGAAGCCAGATTCATTGCCGAGCAGATTCAGCAACTCATCGGTGGTACCTCGCATCGGGAGATTGATCGGATTGCCGGTGCTGAGGGCAGCTTGGCGTTGTCTGACATCGCCATTCTCTGCCGCACTGCTCGGCAGATGCCCATCATTGCCCAAGCCTTGACTGATCGCACGCTTCCTTGTCAGGTGGTTGATCTTCATCCCTTCTACTCAAGCGGCAAGACGAAGCGACTGTATTACTGGCTCCTGCTGGCTGCTGAACGGATAGATCAGGCGGAACTGCTCTTTCTCCTTGGGCAAGAAGAAGGTATTGGCGCACAGGCTCTCGCAGCGGCTGAACAGGTTCTCTCAGCACAAGAAAGCAGTCGCTCGCCGCTTGCTGATTTACTATCTGCCGATTCGTTGCCAGAACATCTGCGTCAGTGTGGCAATAGAATGGCGAAAGTCGCTGCCCGGTTATCGACAGAATCACCCGTTGCTGCTGTTGATCTTGCCTTGATTCATTGTGGCTTTCAGCACGATGAGTCTGATCTTATCCGCTTCCGCAACATGGCTGCTTCTGCTGTCTCGCTGCCTACCTTTGCCGAGCATCTTCGTAGGCATCAGGACAGCTTGATCTATGACGAGCGGGCTGAAGCAGTCTTGCTGGCAACCTTGCACGCGGCCAAGGGCTTAGAGTTTAAGGCGGTGTTTCTGGCTGGCTGCGAGGAAGGGTTGCTGCCGCTTGCTCCTCGCACTGTGTTAGACACAGCGGCGACAGAGGAGCATCTTGCCGAAGAACGGCGGCTCTTCTTTGTCGGCCTCACTCGCGCCGCTGAGGTGCTGTATCTGTGCAGCGCAGGCGAGCGGCAGGGATATGCCGGACTTGAACGATCCGCTCCCTCGCGCTTTCTTGCTGAGATTCCAGCAGAACTGCTCAATACTCCGTTGCTCCTGCCAAAGCAAACACGGAAAAAAAGCAGCGGCAGGCAGCTTCGCCTCTTCTAAAGAATACATCTGTCATAGAAAGCAGCTCGCTGAAATCCCATTATTTTTTCTCCGAAGAAAGTTCTTGTATTTTGCATTGCCAGTTTGCGGTGGTGCTGGTAAACTACAACCATGCTGTATCTGAAGCGATCACGAATTGTTTTGTTGGCTCCTATGGAGCCTTTATTTTATTGACAGAACGACTTTTTACCTTAGGTGAAACCGGATGTTTTCCCCGTTAAATTTTCTTTTTGGCTGGATGTCCAGCGACCTTGCCATTGATCTTGGCACGGCCAATACAGTGCTGTATGTCAAAGGTAAAGGGATTGTCCTGCGGGAGCCTTCTGTGGTCGCCGTGCGCGGGGGCAGAGTGCTGGCTGTGGGCACTGAGGCCAAGGAAATGCTTGGTAAAACACCGGGCAATATCGATGCCATCCGCCCGATGCGCGACGGCGTAATTGCTGATTTTGAAGTCTGCGAGGCCATGCTCCGCTACTTCATCAATAAGGTGCATAATCGCCGAACCTTAGTACATCCCCGAATCATTATTTCTGTGCCTTCTGGTATTACTCAGGTGGAGAAACGGGCGGTACGTGAGTCTGCTGAATCCGCCGGAGCGCGTGAGGTTTTTTTGATTGAGGAGCCTATGGCAGCGGCTATTGGCGCAGACATGCCGATCACCGAGCCGACCGCTAACATGATCATCGATATCGGCGGCGGTACCACCGAAGTGGCGGTTATCTCCTTGGCTGGCATCGTCTATGCCAAATCCGTGCGGGTGGCAGGCGACAAAATGGATGCCTCTATTCTTCAGTATATCAAACGTAAGCACAACTTAGCTATCGGTGAGCGCACAGCAGAACAGATCAAAATTTCCATCGGCAACGTGCTGCCCAGCGAACCGTATGAAACTATGGAAATCAAAGGCCGCGATTTGGTTTCCGGCGTGCCCAAAACGATCACCATTCGCTCTGACGAAATTCAGTCTGCGATTGCCGAGCAAATTGAGGTTATTGTCGATGCGGTGCGGTTAGCTCTTGAAGCGACTCCGCCTGAATTGTCCGCTGATATCGTTGATCAGGGCATTGTGTTGACTGGTGGTGGTGCGTTGCTAAAAAATCTCGACAAGCTGCTGGCCAACGAGACCGGTATGCCCATCATTGTGGCAGACGACCCCCTCTCCTCAGTCGTGCTGGGTTCAGGTAAGGCCCTTGATAACTTTGATATCCTCAAAGAAATCGCCATTGACTGACCACAGCGCGGCGGCTTTTTGCCCCATCCTGCCGTTTTTTTTACCTTGCTGGCCGCTTCGCGCAGATGCAGAGAAATAACCGCAACAAAAAGCAGAAGGACGGTTCTGAAGGATTCCGGCCTGTGCTGCTCGGCGGAGCTGTGTTGACGCTCTTGCTGATTTTCCTTGTATTCATCTTTGGTAGTCAAGAATTCGGTCCGATTTACAAGTTAGTTCTTGATGCGACTGGCCCGCTTCAGAAGGGTGCCTCGCAGTTCGCCGTTCCTTTTCGCTCGATGCGGGAGAAGTATCTTGACCTGCTGACCGTGCGGGAGGAGAAAGAGCGTCTGCTCCAAGAGCTACAGAAATGCCGGACTGCTGCCTACGCCAACCGTGGCGCAGTGGCACTGAATGCTCGCCTGCGTAAGCTGTTAGAATTCAAAGAATCATCTGGGCTACCCACAGTGACTGCCCGCATTGTCGGCAAAGACCCCTCGCCGTGGTTCCGCAGCGTGATCATTGATCGGGGTCTCAGTGACGGCGTGGACAAAGGGATGCCGGTGGTTACGGGCGAAGGGATTGTTGGCCAAGTGTATGCTGCATCGGCCAACTATGCCAAAGTTCTATTAACTATCTCCCCCTCCAGTGCGATTGACGTGTTACTCCAAGACTCTCGTGTGCGAGGTATCCTCAAGGGGACTGGCGGCAGCACGTACCGTCTTGAATATGTGTTGAAAACCATCGAAGTTGCCAAAGGCGATCATGTGGTAACTGCGGGCTATGGCGGCATGTTTCCGCCCGGCCTGCCTGTGGGTATTGTCTCAGAAGTCACTCGCAACCGACGGGGGATGTTTCTGGAAATTGAAGTAGTGCCAGCGGTCGATTTCAGTACCTTGGAAAACTTGTTAGTTATTGAACAGAAAAAAAAGGAGTTCCGACCGCAGTCTGAGGCTGGATACCCCTGAGCTGTATCTATGGCGACCCTTGTTTTCATCCTTGTAGGCCTGCTGCTGGCAGCGGTGCAAACCACAGTCTTCATGCCCGGACCGCTCTGGCCGGTCGCACCAGATTTGTATTACGTCCTCGTTGCCTACGTGGCATGTCAGTTCAGCCTTTGCCGAGGCATCATTATTTTGCTGCCCGTCAGCTGCGTGATGGATGTCTATTCCGGCACCTTAGTCGGCTTG
>JAGIXO010000118.1 GCA_026122915.1 Candidatus Electronema nielsenii
GGTTGTGTTTCTTCCTGACTATATCTTTGAGCTGTAGGCCGAGAACGTCGAAGGTCTCGACCAGCAGGGTGTGTACTTTCTCACCCCAGCGCTTGACGACCACCGTATCATTGGGTACCGATGCCACTAAGCTCACCTCATACCCGCCTTCTTTATAGCCGGGCGTGGCCTCAATGCTAACCCGCAGGTGAAGAACAAGATTTGCGTAATGCCGGATCAGTTTCTCGCGTTCTTCCTCAATTTTTTCCTGCCAGCCGGCGCGCATGTCAAGATTTCTGGTCTCAACTTTCAGATCCATATTTCCTCCAAGTTTTCAGCGTCAGCGACCCCATGCCGCTGCCTTGTTGTGCAGCAGACTGCTGCTTCAGTGTGTCGTATTCATGACGATGCCCTCCTGATGTCTTGGCAGAGGAATGCAGAATCTGCGGAAAGGACGGAACAGGAAAGGATTGCGCTGCACTAACCGAAACAAGCGCGGTGCTCGCAGTGAAAGTCAGTCTTACCATAGAGTTATTATAGACATTGAACTGCGAATAGACAAGCCTTAAAAACGACATTTCCTTGACTGGGGCAGCGGAATCCGTGTAGGCTCTTTATAAGAGCGGTTCTCAAAAAATAGGGGGCAGAAAAATGGATAAAAAAATCGGAGTGCTGCTGCTCAACATGGGCGGGCCAGAAAAACAGGAAAATGTCCTTCCGTTTCTCTACAATCTTTTTTCCGACCGGCAGATCATCCGCCTTGGCCCGGCCTTGCTCCAGAAGCCGTTGGCAGCCCTGATTGCTCGGCGGCGTGCGCCCAAGAGTCGGGAGAATTACCAAAAAATCGGTGGTGGCTCGCCAATCAGCGCAATTACGGCTCGGCAGGCTGAGGCAGCAGAACACGCTTTAGCCGCTGATGGTAATTTTCTTGTCCGCCCCTGTATGCGCTACTGGCATCCTTTCGCTGCTGCCGCGCTGATGGAGATGTCGGCTGCCGAGGTGACAGAACTCATTGCCCTGCCGCTGTATCCCCATTATTGCCGGGCCACCAGTGGTTCTTCGTTCCATGATCTGCGGGAACACAACCGAAAACTGGGCTTGAATCTGCCTATCCAGGAAATCCGCTCTTGGCCAACTGAGCCGGATTACATTGCCAGCTTGACTGCTCGCGTGCAAGAAGGCTTGGCCCGATTTGGCAACGAAACAGTACAGGTGGTCTATAGTGCGCACAGCCTGCCGAAAAAGTTCATTGATGAAGGCGATCCTTACGTGGACGAAATTCGCCAAACCATCGCCGCGTTAGAACAACAGACCGGTAAACAAGGCCGACTTTGCTTCCAGAGTCGCAGCGGCCCGGTGCAATGGCTGGAGCCTTCCACCGAAGACATGCTGATTCAGTTGGCGGTGGAAGGCTGCAAAAACATTCTCATGGTACCGATAGCTTTTGTTTCCGATCACATCGAGACGCTCTACGAGATCGACATGCTCTACAAAGGTCGCGCGAAGGAGCTGGGAATGCGGTTAGAATCGACCAGAGGCTTGAACGATGATCCGCAGTTTATCAGCGCGTTAAGGAACTTGGTGCTGCGCGAAACGTAGATTTACCGGTCATCTCCTGCATCCTGATGGTGGTTTTTTCCTTACTCCAAAAATAGAGCGGATTGCCGCTGTCGTCGCTTTCCGCAGCAAAAAGGCGGAAGCGGCCCGGCTGCTCCGTGCTTCGTAAGACCTGACAATCAACGGTGTAACCGGGAACTTGCTGCGTCTCCCAGATGTTATTCATCCGACTGCCATCCCAGCTCAAGACAGCAACCGAAGAACCCTCGAACCAACGTAGGCTTTTAAAGTATTTGACGCTCGTCACGCGATTGCGGCTAACGATGATCTCTGGTTTGCCGTCGCCGGTTATATCTTGGGCAATCAGGCGAGTGTGAAGATACATCCGGTTGCGTTCATGGGGCTGATCTACCTCAGCCTGTCGCCTGCTTGCCAAGGAGCCGAGGGCATCGCGGCTTGCGCCGTAGCTTTCTTCGCTCTTCCAAAGCGGTTTTTGTTCCTGATCCAGAATCAGCAGCTTGTTCTCCTCGGTAAGACCGACAAACTCGCGCCTGCCGTCCTGATCAAGATCAACGCGGATGAAATCATATAAACCGAAGCCTTGGGGAACTTGCACTTCCTCGGCCCGGCTGAGATCGCCCGCCCGATTGAGGCTTATCCGGTAAATGTTGCCACCTGCTTGACCGAGCAGCACCGGCTTGCCTGCTGAATCACTATCCGGGCGAAGATAGAAAGGCACCTGATCATGCAGGGTATAGAATTTTTTGCCATCCCAAGCCATCACTAATGAAGAGGGAACACTGCCGCTGCTGGCTGAGATGTAAATCTCCAAGCGGTTGTCGTTATCGAGATCAGCTAAGTGGACGCTGTGCAAACCAAGATAGCTCGACAGCGGCAACTCGGCAATTTGCTGAAACCGGTCTGAACTGAAACGGCAGAGGATCAATCTGCCCTGTTCCAGCAAAACGATTTCTTCCCTGCCGTCACCGTCCACATCGCCTGCATCCATCGCTCGGAGAGAAAGAGCTAACGCGCCGCTGTTTTGGCTATTCAGTACGTTCAAGGGACCGCTGCCGACAGAAGTAGTGGCAATAGTAGGCTGCTCACTCATGGCATAAAGCCCATTCCGGTAGGCTTTATCAGGATGGGAGGTTTGAAAACCGCTGATGCCGTCTTTATCTGCCACAGCAGGTAGTTCCTCTTCGGCCACTTTTTGGTGAAAAACCTTGGTGGCGATTTCATCAGCCAGCGCATCAAGAGTCGGAATAGTCTTGTCCAAGGCATCAATGCGGCGAGAAAAAGAAGCTGGCGCAGCTTTGCCGCTCCTGAAGACATGAATCAGGATTTCATAGCCTTGTTCCTGCTGCTCTAAATTGCCGAGGAATAGATAATCACCGTGCATATTTTTGAGAATCTTTTTCGCCTCTTGCTGATTGCCTTGCTGAAGCATCTCTTCTAATCCGCCAGTTTTATCAGCTCCATACACTGCGGCCAAGCCGGTGCGGTCAGCCATGCGGGTGGCTAAAACGCTAGTCAATCCGGTACGAAGATGATCCTGCGGCGGCTGACTTTTCACCGTGAAGGGCAGGAAGACAATTTTGCCTTGCTTGGTTTCAACGTGCGTGTCAACTGCCAAGGCGGCTGCGGGTAGGGCCGCAAGGATCAGGATGAGAAGCAGAGTGAAAGGGTTCCTTGTTGAAGCCTGCTTGTTGACAGCAGGCCGAAGATGCTGATGCTTCTTCATGTCGAACTCCTCAGTTTTTTTATTGATTTTTTTTTATAGTTAGATATAATGTGCCAACTTAAACAGATAAGCGGTATCTATTCAACAGGGTACCCCGTAGAGGCCACGTGTGCAATTGCAAAGTATCTACGGCAAGAGAGGAAGCGTTTTTCAGCAGAAGGGCTACCCTGTAGTTAGAATTTAAGCCAGTTGTCGTTTTTCACGAGAAAGAACTTCTTTGATAAAATCAATCGCTTGCAAGTTCAACCACGTAAATTCTATTCACTTATTTTGAATTTATTCATTGTGTTTCATTCATTGATTTTTACCAACTGCATAACTCCTAAGGAAATACCACCGTGCAATGGCAATACAAAACCCTCCTTGTTGAATTCCAGAAAGACGGGCTGCTGGGTGAAAAATACATTGATGAAGATGAAACCGAGGCAATGCTGAATGAAGAAGGTCGCCAAGGTTGGGAATTGGTCACAGCGACTATGATGCCTGAAGGATTGATGTTGTTCTGCAAAAGAGAGCTGCAGTCCAGTCAGCAACCTGAAGGTGCGGCAGAAGGAGTCGAGACCGTAGTAGAAGCACCGGATGATGGTACTGTCGGTAGCATCAGGATATTTTAATCAAGCCTACGGATGATTGCTTATATCCTCAAGCGCGTCCTGCTGATGATTCCGACGCTGTTCGGGATCATGCTGATCACGTTCGCGATCACTCAGTTTGTACCGGGCGGACCGGTGGAAAAAATGGTCGCCCAGCTCGAAGGCCACGGCGGACGTGGCGAGGCGACCAGCGGTGGAGGCGGCATTTACCAAGGCAAGCAGGGTCTTGATCCGCAGCGGATTGAGCAGTTGCGCAAGCTCTATGGCTTTGATAAACCGCCGGTGCAACGTTTTTTCAGCATGATGGCCTCCTATGCGGTTTTCAATTTTGGCGACTCTTACTATCACCAGAAAGGCGTAGCGGAATTAGTCATTTCCAAACTGCCGGTTTCGATGTCGCTCGGTCTTTGGTCGTTTTTGATCGTTTATTCGGTCTGCATTCCGCTCGGCATTCGCAAAGCCATTCATGACGGCTCCCGTTTTGACGTAACTACCAGCACCCTGATTTTGGTTGGTTATGCCATTCCCGGTTTTGTCCTTGGTTTGGTATTGATTGTGCTGTTTGGCGGCGGTAGCTTTTGGAGCATCTTCCCCCTGCGCGGCTTGGTTTCCGACAACTGGAGCGAGATGAGCGCAACTGCTCAGGTGCTGGATTATCTCTGGCACATGGTGCTACCGATCACTGCCTCCACGGTTGGCAGTTTGGCGGTAATGACGTTGCTGACCAAAAATTCCTTTCTTGAAGAAATTCGCAAACAGTACGTGCTGACCGCTCGCGCCAAAGGTTTATCTGAAGGCCAGGTTTTGTATCGACATGTCTTCCGCAATGCCATTATTCCGATCATCACGGGCTTTCCCGGTACGTTTATTGCCTCTTTTTT
>JAGIXO010000119.1 GCA_026122915.1 Candidatus Electronema nielsenii
TGCCTCAGCTCCTCTGGTGTATTGACATTGCGCCAAGAACCGTGCAGCTGCGCAGGTGGCTGCACACGGCAGATGCCTTCCTGCTCGGCCAACCGATTGAGGCGCAGCGAGCCAGAGGCAGCAATATTCTCCAGCAGCGGACGGCAGCGAAAATCGTACCAAGCTAAAAGCGGCTCTAATTGCCCCTGACCGCGTAAGTCAGGCAGTACGGCCCGCATTCCTACGTTGCGTTGATCAAGCAGCCATTGTAGGCTCTCTGGTTCAGCATCAGGAAGATCACAGGCCGTGACTAACCACGAGACCGCAGGTTGCCAACGCATCACCGCGAGAATACCAGCTAACGGCCCAGCCAAGCCCGGTGCGTCTGGTACACGGGCTAACGTTGCTAATGTGTCAGGAATCTGCCCAGAACCGGAAAGCACCACCTGTTCAACCTTGGGCGCAAGGTTCTCTACTGCCCGCTCTAACCACGTTTTCCCTTCCCGTAGCAGCAGATGTTTGGGGCTGCCCATGCGACTGCTTTTGCCACCGATCAGCACACAACCCCAGACCGGAGTCTGCTGCCATTTTGCCGCAATCAGCTCTTGCACCACAGCAAAGAGCCGCTCCACAGTCGCCTGTTTTCGGTTCATCACCGCCAGAACGTGGCCTTGATTCTCTAACGGGGGCGGGTCAAGGCTGTCTGATCCGGTTAGCCAGATTTTCGGCACTGCTGTGGAGGCATGGCCTTCTACTAATACCACGTCATGCGAAGTACAGAGGCTCACGAGAAAGGCTGTTACGTCACCGGGCTGATGACGGCGGAAGAAATGCTGCTCACCAAAGAGGGCGGCATCGGCTCCAGCGGTGAAGAAACGGTCGCTGTCCTTACCCGGCATATCTGTTCGCACCCGATGCGCCCCGTCTTTGACCACAGCTACCTGTAGGCCAAGGCCGCGCAGCTGTGGAATCAAAGCCTCAATCAGCGTGGTTTTGCCTGCACCGCTGCGGCCACAAATGCCGAGGATAGGGTATTGCTCAAACGGCTGCATCAAGAGACCTCTTGCATTTAACTGATTCATCTGGCACTATCTGGCACTGCGCCGGACTCAGCAAGCTCAAGGCTCTCGGCAGACTGAGCCGCTGGCAGCAGCTGAGGAGACAGAAGGCGCGGCAAACGCGCCCTCGCCTCACATCCAGCATATCCCTCGTCAACGCAGGACACGGTATCCACACCAATATGTGCATGAAGAAAACAATAATCGGCTATATCCCCGCAGTAATTATCTTTGCTGGCCCAGTAAGTGCGCTTCTGCTGGGTGTGCTCTTTGGTGTTGTGCATAACACCGACTTCTCCGGCGATTTTTACCCGTTCGGTATGTGGGCTTTTTACATATTGATATTCACGTTTCCAATCGGAGGCATCTTGAATCTTGCCTTTCTTGCCTGCTTTCTTGCCTGTACATGTGCATTTAGCACATCAGAAGTAAGCGTTAGTAAAGGCGAATTGGTGACAGCAATAATCACTCTCGTTATTCAAATTGGTATGATTTATATAATACCTTTGATACCTTGGTTTCCTAGTTGCAAATTGGTATAATAGCTTTGTTACCTGCTCCGATACATTGACAGATAAATATGTGCATGAAGGAAACAATAATCGGATATATCCCCCCAGCAATTTTCTTTGGTGGCCCACCAAGTGTGCAGTGGCTTAGTCGCCTGCTGTGTTCGTCATGGTTGGATTATAGCTCTTGTCATGGCGAGTTCAATTGTGCAGCTCTGTGTGTAGTTGGCATGTCGATATTCTCGTTTGCCATTGGAGGTATCTTGAATCTCGCCTTTCTTATCTATTACTATTTCGATGACAGCGCATCAAAAGGAATAGTCAGCACAGGCGGAGTGGTGACAGCGATCATCACTCTCGTTACTCAACTTGATCTAATTGGTCATGGCAAGTCTGCTATAGATCATTGGGTATTTCCATGAAGAAAACAATAATCGGCTATATCCCCACAGCAATTTTCTTTGGTGGCCCACTAAGTGCGGAGCTGTTTACTGGCCTGCTGTGTTCGTTCTGGTTGGATGATAGGTCTTGTCATGGCGAATTCAATAGTGCAGCATTGTTTACAATTGGCATATCGATACTCTCCGTTACCATCGGAACCATCTTGAATCTTGCCTTTCTTGCCTATGCCGGTTTCACTGGTCGGCTTATGAAGCTGTATGACTACGGCGGTACAGCAGAAGGAATTGTCAGCAGAGGCGGAGCAGTGACAGCGACAATCACGTTCCTTGTTCAATTTGGCATAATAATCTCAATCTTGTTATCTCGTTAGAGAGAAAAAAGAGAGCAAGGGCGACCGCAGAGACCGCCCTTTGCTCAACATCTACCTCCCCTCCTTCCTCAGTTCCCCGTCCTTACATCCAAGATATCCACCACCCGTCCGCTGTAGTCCTTGCGGATCATCTCCTTCAGCACGGCATAGCTGTTCACGGTCACTTCCAGAGCAGTCAGCGGTGAACCGGCAAAGCCCGGCAGCGTGAAAGTTCCGTTGTCTGCCACTGTAACTGCATTGCCCGCGCTGCCGTCTTCCTTCATATCCATGAGATTTAGCCGTAGCTGGCCGTCTTGGGCATTCAGCACCGCCTGAATCCGCACCCGCGCACTGTTTCCAGTCAGATTGCCGCCCGTGACCAGCACATGCGGAGCCGCCGCCTTGTCCGTCAGGATACCAACTTGCAGATGCGGATGGCCGAAGCCTGCCACAGCCAGCGGCGTGCGCAACGGTCGGCGGTAAGTGCTGGTGCGCAGGCTGCCGCGCTCGCTGTAGCGGGTGCTGATGGAAACTCGGTACTCGTTGTTCCAAGGATCAGGCTGGCTGGGAATATCCGGCATGAGCATGACTGCGCTGTTGGCGATGGTGCCGAAGCGGGTCTGCACCGCCCTGCCGCTGCGGGTGCCTTCGATGACGCATTCGCCGTTGCCCGTCTCTGGGTCAAAGAGCAGATCAGCACCGGTCAGCCGCAGTAGGCCAGCCGGGTTGAGCACATTATCCAACTTCAGCACCGTGTCCTCAGCCGAGCTGATCACCGGGGCCTTCTCCGTCATCGGCAGCCGCTCCATGTGCGCCACCTGCCGCACCTCGTCAACCAAGCGTTTCGAGGGATATATTCTGACCTGAAGCGACTCGTCTAACGGCGGCAGCGGGTCATCCGGCGAATCCAAACGTCCGCTCAGGGAAATATGCGCGGTAAGCAGCCCCTCCAAGGTGAGCTGATTGCCCTCAGCCAGCATCGCCTTGATTTCCTCGCGCATCGCCAGCATGTAGCCTTTGCCCAGCCCCTCGCTGTACACAGGATTCTTGGCCGCGATCCTGGCCGCCAGCTCGTCGTAGCCAAAAATGGCTCTGGGAACATGCAGAGGGCGGTAGGACTGCGGCGTGGTCAGCGGGTTTACTTCAGGCCGCCATTGAATAGTCATCATAGCTGCTCCTCCAGTTTTGAGGTTAACTGCGGTGCATTATTGCTGAAACGGGATGATCTGCCAGCGTAAGGCGGCGGCAGACTTTTGTCAAGGGGAAATTTAGCAGGCTGGGAGCAGAAACGCTGCGAGTGATGATCTCTTTGATGGAAGGGTGAGGGGCGGCGGGAGATGAGGCGGCACGCGGCTGGGGTATTAGTTTTTCTCGATCTTCCACGTGTGTCCTTCCTTGACCAGACGATACGATGAAAGGGGTACGCCTGATGAAGGATTTTCCTGTGAGTCTAGTGAACCTTTTATCTGTATCTCTGTTTCGCTTTTCCAAACAGCATCCTCCCACGCCAGATTGTATCCTAAAAATTCTTCTTCATCTTCCTCTGAGGAGTATTTCAGCTCAAATTCTTTTACAGGTCTTTTACTGTCAAAACGCCATATCTCTACCCCAGTAACTCCGCTATCATCAGATAATTCAACCATAAGTGCCCTGCGTCCCAATGGGGAATAAGAAGACCTACCAATAGCAGTACCAGAACTACCAGATTGGATATTGACAAATTTTGCCGCTGACCACCACCAACCCCTTTGGCATATCTCCAGATAACCACTGTTAGGTAAGTAATTACACACCCAATTTTCATGACATGAGTCACAGTCAGCAGCTGTGCGAACGTTCTTCCTCGCCATAATCTTACCGTTCCGCAGGTGAATACGCAGCACAGCACCCTTGCGCTCTATAACCCCAGGGATGTCTTTTGCCACGGCCTGTTCAACAAGAAGATCACATGCTGAAAAATTATCTTTCTCCTTTGGACATATCTTCTCACGATCGTATTTCCCTACAGCCAGCACTGCACTTGGGACAAGGAAAGCTAACGTGATGATGCACAGGATGATTGATTTCATGGTATTACTCGTATCACCGTTGATTATTGAACTGCATAGCGCGGTTTTGATGCCAATTATAAGGAACGCTGCTTCGTCCGTACAAAATATTGAGAAAGCTCAGAACGTAGAGCGGCGACAGGCTTTTGTCAAGAGGAAATCTGCGCAGCCGCGTGCTGGGGATGTGGCAGGCCAGGTCTCTCTGATGTGGCAGGCCAAGTCCCTCCGATCTGGCAGGCCACGTCGGCGGGATGTGCGAGTGCAGATCGGTGGGTGGGAAGGATGATGGGCGTTTTCCGTTGCTTGTGCAGGAGCAAGGTGATAAGCTGGCTTTGTTGCAGGCAAGCAGTATGGAAACGAAACGACAGCGTGAGAAATCTTCGGAGGAAAAGG
>JAGIXO010000012.1 GCA_026122915.1 Candidatus Electronema nielsenii
ACTGTTTTTCTTAGTAAGCCTGAACGGTTGCGGCCTATTTTCATCCCCGCCGCTTCTTTAAGTGTATCACAAGACGGATGGGAAGTGTAAAATAATTTATTTCAGATGCTTTTGTTAATGCAACCTTATCCGAACACATTGATTGATGAAGAAAAATGACAATGCCACTGCCCGCAGTCTTGCCATAGCCTGCCTTGCTACTTGGTCAGGCTCAGGTAAGCCCGTCCAGAGCTATCTTGATGTAATGATCCATGATTCCATCTTGAGCAATGAAGACCGGCAGCTGGCGGTAATGTTGGTTATGGGTGTACTCAGGCGGCAGGAATACCTTGATTTGCTGATCAGCCGCTGTGCCACAACCGCTTTGCCCAAGATGAAACCGCTGACCTTGGCCGCGTTACGAATCGGGGTATTGCAGATTTATTTTTTGGAGCGAGTACCAGACTCAGCGGCGGTCAATGAAACGGTGGCAGCTTTGAAAAAGATGCGACAGCCGAGCTGGTTGCTGGGTTTTGTCAACGCTACCTTGCGAACGCTTGCCAGAGAGAAAGCCAGCTTATCCTTCGCTGAATTAGCCGAAACTGTTGAGCATCCTGTTTGGCTAACTGAACGTTGGCGTAGAAATTTCGGTGAAGAGCAAATGCGAGAAATTTGCCGCATCAACAAAATAGAACCGGAACTCTGTTTGCATGTCAACACCAGCCGAACAAGCCACGAACAGCTGGCCCAGTTTTTTGCCGAGCAGGGTATTAATGTCAGGTCGGGCAGATACGCGCCAGACAGCCTGATTGTCCCAGACTGGCGCGGGGCGGTCACAGCCTTGCCCGGTTTTACTGAGGGCCTGTTTCGGGTACAGGATCAAGCGGCGCAGTTAGCCTGCCATCTCCTTGGCCCGTTTCACGAGCAAGGCCGCTATATGGACGGTTGCGCTGGACTGGGTGGCAAAACCTGCGCTTTGGCCGCGCTCATGCCCGCAGGCGCGTCGCTTCAAACAGTGGAACCGGACAATCGGCGCGTTCGACTGCTGCGGGAAAATTTGGAGCGAGAAGGTGCGGCTGACCGGGTGGACATTTTTCATGGCACGCTGGAAGCCTTTGCTGCCACTCAGCCATCGCTTTTTGACGGCATCCTGATTGACGCGCCCTGCTCTGGCACTGGAGTCATCCGTAGGCACCCGGATATCCGCTGGAATCGCCAGCCAGACGATTTTACTGCCCTACAGAACACCCAGTTAGCCTTGCTTGACACCGCAGCAGCCCTGCTTACATCAGGCGGGGTATTGGTTTATGCTACCTGCTCCCTTGAGCCGGAAGAAAATCAGCAAGTGGTTGAACAATTTTTGACCACGCACAGCGCATTTAGCCTATCAAACTGTCTATATTTCCTGCCAGAAGCTGCCGCTTCTACAGTGGATGCACAAGGCTTTTTTGCCCCGCTGCCAACGGAGGAGATAGAAGGCTTTTTTGCTGCACGAATGGTACTGATCGGTAATTGATCTGTTCACGCGCATTATTTTTGACTGAAAACGCGGAAGAGATCATGCCCAGCTGCTTGCGGCGGGGCGCATCTGCTGGTATATTCCTGCCTATCGCTTAACCGTTAATCCAACCAGCAGCAGAAATCATGAAACGCATACTCTCCGGCATTCAGCCCTCCGGTAAACTCCATATCGGCAACTATTTCGGTATGATGAAGCCGATGATCTCCAGCATGGAGAACGCGGAACTCTACGCCTTCATCGTCGATCTTCATGCCCTCACCAGCGTTCATGACCGCCAAAAGCTCGCCGCAGGCACCTTAGAGGCGGCAGCGGATTTCCTCGCCATCGGTCTTGACCCGAATAAGTGCATATTCTGGGTACAGTCAGAGGTGCCAGAGGTCTGCGAGCTGGCTTGGGTGCTGTCCACTGTCACGTCGATGGGCCTGCTGGAGCGCTGCCATTCGTACAAGGACAAGACCGCCAAGGGCATCGCCGCCAGCCACGGTCTGTTCGCCTATCCAGTGTTGATGGCAGCGGACATTCTGCTGTATCAGGCTGAAATTGTACCGGTGGGCAAGGATCAGAAGCAGCATATAGAAGTAGCCCGCGACATTGCGATCAGTTTCAATAATACCTTTGGCGAGACCTTTGTCCTGCCGGAAGCGGCGATCAGCGAAAGCACGGCTATTATCCCTGGCCTCGATGGCCAAAAGATGTCCAAATCCTATGGCAACACCATTCCTCTTTTCTTAGAGGACAAAGAGCTGCGCAAGCGAGTTATGGCAGTGCAGACCGACTGCACACCAGTGGAAGAGCCGAAAGACCCTGACAAATGCAATCTCTATGCCTTGCTCAAACTCTTTGCTTCCCCAGAAAAGATGGCAGCGGTGCGAAGTCTGTATCTCAACGGTGGTGCGGCTTACGGTTATTTGAAGCAGGATTTATTCGAGCTGATCCGTGATTATTATGCTGAAGCCAGAGAGCGGAAGAAAGAGCTGATGGCCAATCAGGATTATCTGCGGCAGGTGCTGCGGCAGGGGACGAACAAGGCGCGGGCTAAAGCTGCTGTCACTTTGGACTTAGTTCGTGATCGGGCAGGACTGAAGTATTGAAATTCGTCTCATTCTTTGAGAATGATTCTCAAAGAATTGTTTTTTCTGCTGTCAATCGGTAAAAGAAGCATTGGGCAGATCATTCCGCAGTAAAGCAGTCTTTTCGAGTAGATTGCCTGCTATTTCTTGGGAAGAACGGCAGATTCCATCGTTCGCCGAATGAATTTGTTTTGACAAAACTACCCCAACCTATTTAAGATGGAAAAATTTCCTGATCGGAGGTCTTCCTACGGGGAGAGCGGGGCTATTCTGTATAAACAATGCGCTGGCCTGTATTCCGGTTCCGCTTTTACGCAGCAGAAGGAAAAAATGTGCGTCTGCTCTGCAATTTTTTACCTGCAAACTATTTCCTTGTTGTGCTTGGAAATGCGCCTGTCTTTGTCCTGTGCATATACTGAAAAAATCCTCCGGCGCGGACTTTCTCTTGCTTACTTTTTGAACCGATCTGAACAGCGGCATCTGCGGACTGATGCGGCAACGCGTAAGGAATGCACATGAAGAAAGTACTGTTGGTCGATGATGATCATGTCATTCACGAGCTGATCAATTCCACGTTAAGTAAGTACAGCAGCATTTTTGAACTCGTTCATGCCTTTGACATCAAAAATGCAGCAGCGGCCTTGGAACGTGATGACGACATTGCCTTAATCGTTACTGACATTGTCATGCCGGGTGGCGATGGCTTTCAGCTGCTCGCGCATATTTACGAAAAACATCCTGAGATTCCCTGCATCGTTATCACCTCTTACGAGCTACCTGAACTCCAAGAACGGCTGTCCGGCAAGGTTTTCCAGATGTTCAAAAAGCCGGTGATGTCGCAGGAGCTGGCTGATGCGATTCTTCGTGGCCTCAAAACGCAGCAGAAAAAGAGCGATTTGGGCGAATTTTCGGTGGTGGGCATTGTCCAGCTGATGGAGACGGAGGGTACCACCTGCCGCCTTGATGTCCATAAAAGCAGCGATCACCACGACATGAATCAGTGCATTGAGCAGAACTGCAAGGAGTTCCGAGGCAGCCTGTTCCTTGTCCAAGGTACGATCTACGATGCAATCTGCGGCAAGCTGGTTGGCGAGGAAGCTGCGCTCAAACTTTTAAGTATGGAGGGCGTGCAGGTCAGCAGTTGCCTTTTAGATAAAAATATCATCCGGCGGGTGCATAAAAGCAATCAAAACCTGCTCATCAATGCCATGATTCAGAAGGATCATCAGTGCGGTGAAGAAGAGGATGGCGGCGAGGAGCCACAGCAGCAAAAACTGCTCGACGAGGGTATCCGACTTTGCGAGCGGTTAGAATTTGTCCAAGCGCAGAAGCCGCTGATGGCTTTTGTTAAAGAAAACCGCAAGAATGCTTTGGGCTGGCTTTGGCTGTCGCGGGCGGTGACTGAGCCAAAAAAGATTAAGACTGCGCTGGCAGAAGCCTACCGTCTTGAACCAGAACATGCCGATATTTTAGAGGATGTCGAGAAAGCTCGCCTACTCAACAGCGCAGCTGCCGAAGCCAAGATCATCCGCTGTCCCTTTTGCTATGCTCCGCTGGAACACCAAGCCCCGGCCTGCGTTTGCTGCAAGGCCAGCCTGCTGACTGAGTCCTCGGCCTTGGCCAAGATTGATCCTTATGCAGTTGATCGGAGGTTGATTCTCCAAGCTGCCGGACGTTTTGAAAAAGTGTTAGCTGCTGAAGTGAATCCAAAGATTCTTTTCTATGCCGGTGCGGCGTATCTCAATTTGAACGATTTTGATAAGGCTCTGACCTATTTTGATCTGCTGATGCCGATCATTCAGGTGGATAGTCGCTATCAAAAGGTATCAGAGCAGGTAGGACAGATTGTCGATTATATCGCCTCTAACCAAAAAATAGAGGAACGGAGTACGCCAACGAAGTCAGAGCAACTGTTCAAGAAAGAAAGACAGATCATTGACAATCAGACCGATAAAAAAACGGTATTAGTTGTGGAAGACAGCCCCACCACCCGCAAGGTGATCAAGATGACCCTCCAGAGCGGCGGTTTCCGGGTGATTGAGGCGGTGGACGGGGTAGAGGCTCTGAGCAAGCTCAACGATGATCGGCCTGACATGGTACTGTTAGACATCATGCTACCCAAGATTGATGGCTACAAACTTCTGTCGATTCTCAAGAAAAACGGTGAGACCAAGGATATTCCTGTGGTCATGCTGACCAGTAAAAATCGGATACTCGACAAAGTGAAAGGCCATCTTTCCGCTGCCAGTGCTTATCTGACCAAACCCTTTAAACCAGCGGAGCTGATCAATGTGGTCAACAGTATCCTTGATAAAAATGCGCCAGAAGGGGCAAAATCAACAGAAACGTCGGTTAATTGAGAAGTTGAAAAAATTTCGTGCGTGAAACTTTGAACCTCTAACGTTGAAAAGAAAGGAACGAACATGGCTAAAAAATTGCTGATAGTTGATGACAGCCCCACTGAATTAAAGCTGATCATTGATGTGTTCAGCGGCCCAGAATATGCGGTTGTGACCGCAATAGACGGCGAAGAAGGCGTGGCTAAAGCGGCAGCTGAAAAGCCTGATCTGATCATTTTAGACGTGGTCATGCCCAAAATGAACGGCTTTCAGGCGTGCCGGACGATCAAATCTACGCCCGATCTTCAGAACATCCCGATCATCCTGCTCACCAGTAAAAATCAAAAATCCGATGAGTTCTGGGGCAAGAAGCAGGGCGCAGAGGTTTATCTGACCAAGCCTTTTGACCCGGCTGAACTGCTGAAAGCAGTCACCGGCCTACTCGCCTGAGCCGGACCGTGGGCATGACCGCCCAGCAAGAGACCAGCAGCGCGGATGTGGTTTTAACCGCGCTACTATCTGGCATTGATCATGAAATCGCTGAGGAACTGCGTCGCGAGCAGCGGGTAACAGATGATTCCGGTTCCGCTCAAACCCTGACTGAAATCGGTCGGCACATTTGCTTCACGCTGGCCGGGCAGCATCTCGCTGTGCCTCTGTCTTTAGTGATTGAGGTCGGTGAATTAGAAACAGTGCGGCCTTTGCCTTTTTTGCCAAGCTGGTCTGAAGGTGTGACAAACCTCCGAGGTGAGATTGTCTCAGTCACCAATCTTGCGGTTTTGTTCAAAATTATCGAGAAAGTTCCCAGAAAAGGCAGGACGGTCATCATTCTGCATGAAAAAGGCATGAAGACAGCAGCCATAGTCGATAAAATCACCGGCACTCGTCTGCTTTACCGTAAAGAGGGGATGAAACACCTCGACGCGGCAGCGGTTCCAGTCGATTTTATCAGCGGCTCGGCTTTGTTTTTGGCAGAAAACGGCGAACACGAGCTGGAGCTTTTCGACGGCAGCAAGCTGCTCTCTTCGATCAGGCTGCAATAAGCCAGCCCTCAACCCATGAAGGAACAAGCAGATGGACGACACGTCGGCCAATGAAATCGCAGCTGAATTCCTGAGCGAGGTGGAAGGGTATTTGCCCCTAATGCGCGGCTGTCTGCAAACACTGAGAAAAGACCGGGGCAACAGCGAGGCCGCTGCCGAGCTACATCGTATGGTTCATACCATCAAGGGTGCCGCCGCGATGGTGGGTTTTGATGATTTGAGCCAGACCGGTGGGCTGCTGGAACAGGTCATGGACAAGGTGCTTGAATCTGCGCTGATTATGGACGACGAGCTGATTTCACTTTTCAGCGATACGATACAGCGGATTGATGCCTTCTGCACCTTACGGAGCGTGGAAAAACAGGGCGGTAGTACCCTGTTACATCAGGAAACGTTGGCCGCTTTTCAGGCAAAACATCGTGATCTTCCGCCGGAACGCGACGATGCGCCTGCTGAAAAAGAGCCGCCAGTCGGTGCTGATGAAGATTCCATCGCCGGGATTCTTGAGCAACTACTCTCTGTCAACGAGGGGGAAGCGGAAGAAGTTTTCCTGCTTAACGAAAATCTCGAAGAGCATGAGGGAACAACGTCTGTTCCAGTAGCATACGCCATTGATCCTGAACTGATGGCCTGCTTCAACGAGGAGGCAACCGAGCATCTGGAGAACATTGATCAGCAACTCAAGCAGCTGACTGCCTCTGTTATCGACAAAACCCCGCTCTCCAACGATCTGCGCGCGAGTCTTCATTCGTTACGTCGCTCTGTGCATACCTTGAAAGGCGCGGCGGCAGTGATTGGCATTGAGCCGGTGGCAGCTTGGGGCCGCGAGTTTGAGGATTTCCTCGATTGGCTGCATGATGAAGCTCCTGCCTTGCACCCGCAGACCTTGGCCGCTATTCATGACGGGCGTGACGTACTGGCAGTCTTAGCTGAAGACGCGACCTGCGTTTTTACAGAGGAACAGCGGGCAGCAGCAGAGCAATTCCGGGTCATCAGGGAGGAAAGCGGGACTGAACCTGAGCCAGCGGCGGAAGTTGAGCCGGAGGCTACGCCGCCTGAAACCGTTGATCAGGCTTTTGCCTCTGAGGTTGAAGATTTTTTTGCCGAAAAAACGGAGAACAGCTCATCAGCAGTCCTCTTTGACGAGCTGTTCTCCGATGATGATTCTGCGGAAGACAGCGGTTTGTTTCAAACTGTTGAAGAAAAGGCGACAGCTCTGCCCGCTGAGAGCGCAGAACCGAAAATGCCCCTTCCTGCTGAAGAGCAAGCCAATAGTTCAGACACAAACCTGTTTGACGAGTTGTTTCCGCCGCCGGATTCCACTGTTGAAGAAAGTCGCACAGGTCTTTTTCCCAATTTCGACGGAGATGCCATTTCCGTTGTTTTTTCGCCAGCCGCAACAGAAGCGCAGGAAGTTCAGTCTCCTGCTGTCCGCTTTCGGGAAATTATGGCGGCGCAGACTGAGCAACTGCCGGTCGCAGACGTATCTGCTGCTGAAGAACGTGAAGCCGACTTTTTTGCTGAAGAGCCAAGCGACGAGACTGAGGCTTCGCTCTTTGATGAGTTGCCTGATGCCAAAGACTTGTTTGCCGCCACTCCTGAGCCTGCTGAAGAGGAAGATGAAGCCATTGATCCTGAGCTACTGGAATGCTTCAGCGAAGAGACGGCAGAGCATTTGGAGAACATCGACCAGCAGCTAAAGGAACTGGCCGCTGGGGTGGACGGCGAAACTCGGCTGTCTGAACCGCTGAGGGAAAATCTCCATTCACTCCGCCGCTCCGTGCATACCCTGAAAGGCGCGGCTGCGGTGATTGGCATCAAGCCTGTAGCCGCTTGGGGGCATGAATTCGAGGACTTCCTTGACTGGCTCCATGATGAATCGCCGGTGCTGCACCCATCAGACGTGGCCGCCATGCAGGAAGGCGCGGATATTTTGGCGAGGATAGCCGACCAACCAACCATTTCGCTGGAGCAAGATAAGCAAGCCGCTGTGGTTCGGTTCCGGGAAATCATGGCCACGCCTGTAGTTGCGTCCACCTTTGCTGCGCAGCCGGAAACGGCTGACCTGCCTTCCGCAGCAACGGTGGATGTTTTTTTTGCGGAAGAAGAACCACTCGGCACAGGGGCAACGGAGCAATTTGAGCTGTTCCCCACCGCTGATTCAGCTGAAGAACAACTTTTTGCCGTTGAGCCGCAGCCCGATGACGTATCCGCAGGTGATGAACTTTTTTCCGCTACAGAAGACAAGAATGATAGCCTGTTTGCTCCAGGTCCGGCGACGGAATCTGTAGCTGAGGATGCAATTCAGGCCATTGATCCTGAGTTGATGCAATGCTTCAACGAGGAAGCAGCGGAGCATTTAGAAAACATCGACCAACAGCTGAAGGAGCTGGCCACTGGCGTGGACGACGAGACCGCGCTCTCTGAACCGCTGCGGGAAAATTTGCATTCACTCCGCCGTTCGGTGCATACGCTGAAAGGAGCGGCAGCGGTAATCGGCATTGAACCGGTGGCGGCGTGGGGACATGAGTTTGAGGACTTCCTTGACTGGCTCCATGATGAATCGCCGATTTTGCACGCAGAAGATGTAGCGGCCATGCAGGAGGGTGCCGATCTGCTGGTGCGTATCACTGAGAATCCTGCTGTGCCGGTGACTGAAAAAAAGGCAGCGGCAGTAGAGCGATTTCGTAAAATTATCGCAGGCGAAAAAGTACAGCCTCAGGTTGCTGCTGCCGAGCCTGTCACAGTTGTCGATGCCGAAGAACCCGCACCTGCGCCGTTGCCTGCTGTTTCAGCAGAACCAGTCGCAACATCTCCCGTAGCAGAATCTGCATCGCTTGCGCCAGTTCCACCAGCATCACCGCCTCCAGTTCAAGAGCAACATACCGGAGTGCGCAGAATCAACACGCTGCGCGTCGATATCAGCCGGATTGACCAAGTGGTTGGTCTGAGTGGTGACATGGTTATCAACCTGAGCAGTTTTGAGGCATCCATGTCAGCCATGTCTGGTACCCTCAATGAGCTGGGTATGATTCTCCAACGGTTGAAAAGCATCAACCACAGCTTAGAAACAGGCTACGAACTGGCAACGATCCCCTATCTGCGCGGCATGGGCGATACCACCAGCGGTAGCCTCACTGAGGACTTCGACCCGCTGGAGATGGATCGTTATTCTGAGCTGAACATCCTCATTCGCTCTCTGAGCGAGGCGGTCAGCGACCTTGATTCGATCATGGCCCAGAGCGCGTTGGAAAACATCGCTTGGGAAAGAACGGTCGAGCGGCAGGCGCGGGTTCTGAAGGACATTCAGAATAAAATGATCGGCTTGCGGATGACACCGCTTTCTGTGCTTTCTGCTAGGATGCAACGCACTCTGCGCGAGGCCGAGCGCAGCACCGGCCATCCAGCCCAGCTGATTATTGATGGCGAATCGATCATGATGGACACTCGCGTTTGGGACACGATGGCCGACGCGCTCATGCACATCCTCCGCAACTCAGTAGCTCACGGTGGTAGCTCGGAGCGACAGCTGACCGTGCGGATTAAAGCCGAACGACGGGGCGGTCAGTTTTCTCTGCGGATCAAGGACGACGGTAAGGGCTTGAATTATGAAGTCATCCGCACTAAAGGCATGACGCTTTATCCTAACGAGCGCATCGGGAGCATGAACGATGAGAAGTTAGCTACGCTGATTTTCCGGCATGGCTTCTCCAGCGCGGGGTCGATCAGCAGCATTGCGGGTCGGGGCGTGGGCATGGACGTGGTACGCGATTCGGTCGAGCTGCTTAACGGTTCAATTGAAATTTTCTCACCCAGAGGCAAGGGACTGGAGCTGCTCATCCGTCTGCCCGTGGCTGTGGCCCAGCTTCATGCGGTACTTGTGCGCTTGGCTGGCCAAACCTACGCCGTGCCGATGCACGACATCAGCAGCGCAGCCAGAGTGCGGCCCGAAGACATAGTTGCTAACGAATGCGAGGTTGACGGCAAAAAGCTGCCGTTGCTCAATCCAGCGGCTATCCCCGGCTTTCAGGTTGGTATTTCAGGCGAAGCTTTGCCGGAAAGCGAGTTAGCTGTACTCGCTGTCCAAGTTGGCAGTAGGCGGGCTGCTTTGCTTTGTGAACAAATCATTGGCCAGCGCGACATTGTTTTCAAAGATTTGGGCAGTCATCTGAGCAACGTAGCCTGCATAGCGGGCGTGACCATTATGGGTGACGGTAGTTTGATCCCCATTCTTCAGATCGATGATTTACTGAAGAAATGGGCAGAATTGACTGCGCCGTCGGCTGAAACAGAGTTTGTTGCAGAAGTACAACCGCAAACCGAGGAAAGGCCAATCCAAGTGCTGGTGGTCGATGACTCAATCAGCGTGCGTAAGGTCGTGTCTAACTTCCTGCTTCAGCATGGCTGGCAGCCGACTATTGCTCGCAACGGTATTGAGGCTTTGGAGCGTATCCGCGAAGAGAAGCCTGATTTGGTGCTGCTGGATGTGGAAATGCCACGTATGAATGGTTTCGAAGTGCTACAAGCCTTGCAAAGTCAGCCAGAATTCCAAGATATTCCAGTGGTCATGCTCACTTCTCGCAGCGCGGACAAATACCGTGAAAAAGCATCGCAGCTCGGTGCACGCGGTTTCATGACGAAACCCTTCAAAGAAGATGAGGCTGTTGAACTCATTCGCAGTATGATCTCCGGGCGTATTGCGGTGGAGATGAACGAATGAAGCGACGGCGTAGCTCGAAATTATGAAGAAAATTTGTATAGCACAAGCGGGCCGCTTTCTACTGGGTATCGCTGAACACGACATCATTGGCCGGATGTCGTGGGCCGAGGCAGCCTCACTATTCAAACAAGACAGCAAAATCGTACAGCTCAGTGCGCTGTTCGCCCAGCAACCGGGTGGAGAGCCGCAGCCGGATGCGATCTGTTTGGAGATGCGGGGAAAGGACGAATCCTTTTTTCTCGTAGCCGACCAGCTTATCGCGGACGAGGTGGAAGTCATTAATCCGCCCGGCCCGCTGCCGCCTGTTTGCCCGCGCTTGGCGGCCCGGCTTTGCCCGCAAGTGACAATTTGGGGTGATTCTGCGGTACTGCTGCTCAATCCGGCTCAAATCATCCCGGTTGCCGATGAGCTGGGCAATGGTATCGGAAGGCTGGCTGCTGCGGAGGAAACGCTCATCGCGGAACAGAATAGAGAGGCAGACCTCTTTGGCTACCCTTCTGATGATGCTTCTGATTTACCTGAAAGCGAAGAATCAATATTTTCTGAAACGGAATTGGTTGAATCTGTAATTGATATAGAACAGCCACAGGGTGTTGCGCCTACAGAAGCATTTTTCAAAGAAAAGATGGACGATGAACCTTTAGGTAATTTCTCTGAAAGCGAAGAATCAATATTTACTGAAACAGAACTCGAATCAGAAGAGCTTGATGAGCCGGTTGCCGATGATATACAAGATACCTCTACAGAAGAATCATCAGAACCTACCTCGGAACAAGAAAGAAAAGAAACAGTCGCTTCTATTGACGAAGAAACTTTTAAAAAAGTGATGACGTGGACCATCGCTTGCTTCAAACAAAGCAAGACCGAAGGCGAGGAGCCGCATCTCAGTATGGAGCAGTTGCCACCCGATTTGGCCAAGATGGTGCAGCAAAAGGGTCTGAGCGAAAACATCATTCAGTATCTAATCGATCAGATTGTTTTGCGTTGCCAAGAAAGCGCAGGTCGCAGAATGCCGGGTGAACAACATGCCGGATGAACAAGGAATAAAACGAGCGGCCCTAAAAACGGTCGCTGTGCGCTTGATCGGAGTAAAGGTGTTGGATCAAGAGCCGGTGCTGCTCTTCGCCACACGGCAGGTGGAGGAAATACTCCAAGATGTAGAGGTACGCCCCCTGCCTTTTGCACCCGATTGGCTGCTGGGGCTGTGCGCTTGGCGGCGGCAGGTACTGCCGGTGGTGGATATTGCCAAACTACATGGCATGAGTTTCTCCGCTGATCGCAGTTTATATATGGTGATACGGCTTGTTGTTCCAGCTGAGGACGAAAAGGGAAACAGCTCTCGGCGGATGTTGCGCTGTATCCTCAAAGTTTCGGATCGAATTGCTGCCCGCGAGTTGCCCAAACAGTGTGCTGCCGCAGCGATAGAGGCAAGCGGGCTTGATCCTGCCCTACTCAAAGGATTATTTGCCCACGAAGACGGGCTGATGATAGTGCCAAATCTGCTGCCTACGCTCTGCCCGCCTGCGGCATGGCCGGAGCCTGCGGTTTAAAGGGTGTTTCAGGTAATTTTCTTGTTATAGAGGAGAAAAAATGGCGAACGTGTTGAAAGGAAAAGCGGCGGAGCAGATACTTAGCCGCCTGAAGGCCGCTAACCTGAAGGGCCTGTTCACGTTAGGGCGGAGTATCAAGGGCAAGCTGCTATTTTGGCTCCTCCTGATCTCTTTGGTGCCAATGGCGGTGATCGCGCTGTTCAGCTGGCGCTATTCGGCCTCTGCCTTGCAGCAGCAGTCCTTTGAAAACTTGGAAACCACCTTGGCGTTCCAGCATCAGGCCCTGCATCAGTATTTCACGGAGCAGGAAAAGACTCTGAAGAATATTTCAGAGACTATGCAGCTTCTTCAGAAAGAGGCGCACATCAAATTAGCGGCGGTCAGGGATTTGCAGAAAAAGCAAATCATCGACTACTTTCACATGCGCTATCAGAATACGCAGGCTTTTGCGAGTAACCCTGAACAGAAGAAGATGTTCACCGGTTTCGTCAAAAATGCCTCGACAGAGATGGATAGTGCTTTTGCCGAGTATCTAAAGAATTGGCTCGAACAACGCGACTTTTCTGCCCTCGTTCTGCTCAGTCCTGATGGTAAAGTGCTGTATTCTACTGATAAGGACATGCCGCGAGGCGAGGCGGTTAAAGAGAAAACCGCAGAATGGAATGCCTTGCAGGAAGGAATACAAGAAACTGCCTTTATTGATTATTCGCCCTCCTCTTTTCATGCAGAACATGCCGATAAGATGGTAGCCTATTTTTCCACTCCCTTTGCTGTTGAGGGAAAGTTGGAAGGCGTACTCTTGTTCGGGCTAAAAGGCAATGCCTTAGATGATATCACCAAGAATCCTCCAGGACTTGGCGACAAAGGCGAATCGTACCTCGTTGGTGTGGACGGCATGTTCCGTTCCAACTCTGCTTATTTTGCCGAACCGACCTTGGCCAACCCGGCCTTCGTCGTCGATACCGAGAGCGTGGTTTATGCCCTGTCCGGCGAGAGCGGCGAGGAGACGACCAACAACTATCGCGGCGACTACGTGCTTTCTTCCTACACCTCGGTGGAAATCTACGGTACTACATGGGTACTGATCGTTGATCTGGACCAGGCTGATGCCGTAGCCCCCAAGCGGAAGGTTGCGGACAAAGAAACCGACCATTTAAGCGAGCTGGCCGCCCATTACGGTTTTCCTGACCTCTACCTGATTAACCCGGACGGCTACATTTTTTACTCGGCTAAAAAACAGGCGGATTTTTTGACCAACATGCTGAGTGGCCCGTATAAGGACACCAACTTCGGTGGAACAGTCGCCAAAGCGGTGACGAGTAAAGAAATTGCCATCAGCGACTACGACTTTTATGCACCCGCAGGCGACAAACCCGCTGCTTTCTTAGTTGCGCCGATTCTGAGCAACAAGCAAGAAATCATCATGTTCGCTGCCTTGCAGATACCGATTGACCAAATCAACGCGGTTATGGACATTCGTAGCCGCTTTGAAGAGGTATCCAAGCATCAGACCGGTGCGGAGACGGCAATTGCCGACACCTATCTGATCGGCTCAGATCATCTTTGGCGTTCTGAATCCTCAAATGCCAAAAAATACGGTGTAGAGAAAACGCTGCTGAATCCCAAGGCCAAAGTGGTAACTGAGGCAGTGACAGAAGCCTTATCTGGTAAAGACAATACCAAGATTATCGTCAACGGTGCGGGCGAAAGCGTGTTGTCCTCTTGGGCGCAGTTTAAATACAAAGACCTAACGTGGGCGATTATCAGTGAGGTGAGTGAAGATGCCGTGCATGAGCCAGTAACTAACTTGCTGAAGATCATCGGCGTGACTGTTCTCTCCGCCGCAGCGTTGATTGCGGTGGTCAGCTTGCTGGTTGCTGGTGGCGTGACTCGGCAGGTTAAGGAAATTGTGCAGGTCATGAGTAAGGTTGAAAAAGGTGATTACAGCATGCAGGCGAAAGTAACCAGTAAGGACGAGCTGGGTCGTCTGGCTGGTGACTTCAACACCATGACTGGTACGATCCAGAACCTGATCCAGACCCGGCAGGAAGAGCATGACAAGCTGAACAACTCGATCATTCAACTGCTGGAAGAAATCACCCAGTTAGCCGATGGTGACTTGACCATCCGAGCCACTGTTACTGATGACGTTATCGGTACATTGGCCGACTCGCTCAACATGATGCTCGACGAGCTGGGCCGTGCTTTCCGCCGAATCAAGGACTCTGCTGAACAGGTTGGCTCTACCGCTAACGTCCTCAGCTCCTCGACCGGAGAGCTGGCCGATCAGAACAACACGCAATCGCAATTGCTCAACGAGGCAGTGCAGAAGATTAGCTTGCTGACCGCAGAAATCCGCAGCGCAGCGGAAAAAGCCGGGCAATCAGCAGGTACTTCTAAGATTTCCAGCCAGGTTGCTGAAGACGGCGCGACAGCGGTACGTGAAACCAGCCATTCTATGGAAGCTATTCGTAGCAACGTCCAGAATACCGCCCGCGCGATTAAGCGACTGGGTGAAAGCTCGCAGGAAATCAGCGACTTCGCCCGCACCATTAACGAAATTTCTGACCGTACCTCAATTCTGGCCTTGAACGCCTCGATTCAAGCGGCAGCAGCAGGCGAGGAAGGACGAGGCTTTGCGGTTGTTGCCGAGGAAATCCAGCGGTTGGCTGAACGAGCCGCCGTTTCTACGCGCCAGATTGAAACCCTGATCCGTAACATTCTTGGCGAGATCACCGAGGCCGGCGTGAGTATGGATGCGAGTATCCAAGAAGTTGTTCAGGGTACCAAGCTGTCGCAGAACGCGTTAGCCAAGCTGGAGGAAATCACCACCCGCTCGAACGAAGTGGCGGAGCTGATTGAGGGCGTGGCCTTAGCCTCTAAGGAGCAGGCCGACACCACCGCCGCGCTGGCGAGCAAGATGACTGACATTGGGCGCGTCAGCTTGGAAACTGCTCAGGAGACAATGGGTGCTTCTATTTCCATGCGCGAGATGGCCGCAATGGGCGACGACATGGTACAAGCCGTTGCCGTGTTCAAGCTCGAAAAAGAAAGCCGCTAATCAGCCGTGACAAGATCAACTGACAAGGGAACAAATATGAGACTCAAGCTGTGGATTCTTTTCTCAACCTGCTGCCTGCTTTTGCCGAATCATGGTGTTGCGGCGGTCAAAGTGGGGCAGTCTTCCGCTTTGACCGGCCCGACCGCTTTTCTCGGTGCTGAAATCCAGAAAGGTGCCAAAGCCTATTTTGATAAACGGGCTGCTGAAGATATCGTGCTGACCAGCAAGGACGATGGCTACGAGCCTGATCGTTGTCTGGCCAATACTGAAGAGTTCATCAAAGATGGTGCGCAGGTGTTGTTCGGTTATCTTGGTACCCCAACTTCCAAAGTTGCCGTTCCTTTGGCGAATGAGAGCAAGACCCTTTTCTTTGGTGCGGGTACTGGTGCTGAGTTTCTTAGCGATCCGGTGGCGAACCCCTCCTCTTTTGCCCTGCGAGCCAGCTACGGAGCCGAGATTGAAAACATGATGCGGCACCTGAAAGAGGATTTGGGCATCAAGCGGGTCAGTATTTTTGTCCAGCGCGACGATTTCGGTTTAACCGGTATCAAAGGCGCGGTGGCAGCAGAAAAAAAATTGGGGGGCATCAAGATTGTACCAGAGGTGCCAGCCATTCCTGCTGACAATGCCGCGACAGAGGACTGGACTACTTTTTGGAACAGCGTACCGCACTACAAACGCAACACTGTTTCTGTGGGCGGCGGCGTGCGACAGATCAGGGGTAACGCGGCTGAAGCGGTTATTTTGGTTGGCACGGCAAGGTCTTGTGCTTTGGCCATCAACCAGTGGCACAAGATGGGCTTCAAGGTGCCGATGCTCAACATTTCCTTTGTTGGCTCAAGAGGCTTGGCAGAACGGCTGAATGAAAGCGATAACGTCTATATCAGCCAAGTTGTTCCTGATCCTTGGGATGCTTCACTGCCTATCGTCAAGCAGTATCAAGAGGATATGGGCGCGGAAAAATATGAGTTTATCAGCTTAGAGGCGTACATCGCAGCAAACGTTCTTCATCAGGCGGTCAAGAATGTTAAAGGCGAGGTCACTTCTGAGGCGATCAAAACTTCGCTTGAATCCCTGTCGAATTACGATGCGGGCGGCGTTCCAGTTTCCTTCGGCCCAAACGACCGCCGGGGTATGGATGCGGTTTATCTGACCAAGCTGGAGAAAACAGGCGACGAAGCTACGTTTGTTTATGTCGATAAGTTAGTTAAGCCAGTAAAATAATGATGGTGTACGGGTAAGGGCGATTTTTCGCCCTTATTTTTTAGCAGTTGATAAAATTCAAAAATTCAAAATTTATCAAATAGATAAGAAGAGAAAGCGCAGTTTTAATCACATTATGAAACCGAGAAACAATCCCTTTTGAATTTATAGAGAAGGAGCATCAATGGACAAGAAGAATTGCTGGGAAGTCAAACAATGCGGGCGGGAGATAGGTGGACCAAAGGCCGCCGAGTTCGGAGTTTGCCCAGCGGCAGGTGAGCAGCGGGCAGACGGTATTCATGAGGGAAAGAATGGAGGTCGTTGCTGCTGGGTTATTGCGGGAACCCTCTGCAAGGGGGCGAATGCACAAGGTTCCTACATTGAAAAATTCTGTAGCGACTGCCATACCTGCGAGTTTTACAGCATCGTCAAAAAAGAAGAGGAACCTAAATTCAAAGTGGGACTCATCATCATGAAAGAGATGAAAAGCAAAGGCTGAAGCAGGAAAATAGACAAAGAAAAGGCCGGGAACTGCACAAGTTCCCGGCCTTTTCTTTCCCTTTTTTTGGAAATTTACTTCACGACTTGACTCTGATGAAAGCTCTCCAGAGTTCTCACTTCTTTCTCCAGCTTATCAGTGGATGCCAGCACAATCACCGGTAAAGCGTTCTGTTGCACACCAAGGTAAAACTCTTTAGCCACTGGCCAAAACTGATTGATTTTGGTAACGCTTTGCTTGGTTTCGTCAGGATAACCGCCATAGGCATTGACCTTGGCCAAGCTGGCCTCAAAATCCTGCACTGCTTTCTCTAACTGGACCACGTTGTTGTAGTCTTTAAAACCAGCTTTGTGGATGATGTAGTATTTGTTCACCCTCTCTAACAGGAAAAGCAGCCGCTCGACTTCAGCCAGCATCTTCGCTTCTGGTCCTTTATCTTTGCTGTGCCGATCGGACAGGAAATCAGCACCTTCAAGCAAGGATTCGCTGAAGTCAATCATCAGCGCGCCAACTTCCTTACTATAGGGCTTAGTTATTGCTCTGTCTAATTCATCACGGGTGTAAGAAAGAAACACCGCGATGTTTTTTTCTTCTTTGTCGTTACCCTTGATGCCTTCATGGAGTTTGAGAATGTCGCGTTTGATCTGAGCAATACTGTCCTGTAAATCCTTGCCTGCACTATCAGCGCGGATATCCAACTGCTTGTAAAAGTACGCTTTGGTGATCTTCTGGCTGGCGATTTCTACATTTTTTGCGGTTTGTAGCATATCCAGCTCGTGCTGATCTACATCTGCTGCTGCATTGCCTGCGCTCATTGCGCAGCACAGGGAAACTGCTGCCCATGCCTTGAGAGAATTTTTTTTCATGCTGTCTCCTCCTCCTTTGCCTGTAAAATTACGGTGAATTTATCGAAAAGAATGGCCTTTTCGCCCGCTACAGGAATAAAATATCCTGAAACATTGCCCTCAACTAATTTTTTCTCCATAGCCAAGATTTCTCGCAGTGCTTCAAAAATCTTGCTGGCGTTTTCCTCAGCTGCCGAAGGCATGAAACGACCTGATTTGCTTTTTGCCATCACACCGAAGGCAATAAAATCATTCTCAGTCGTTTTCAGCTTTTCTTTGATTTCTTTAGAAACGAGCTTGTCATCAGCAGCAAGTAATTCTTTGTAGATTCTTTCGGTCTCATCGACAACTTGGCTTACCTCTTGCTCGTAGTTGGCATCAGCAACTCCCCAAGCCTTCATCAGATACAGAGCAGCCATCCGCTGTGATTCTAAACCAAGTTCTGCAACCAGCACTACATCATGCTCGCCCTTGATGTCAGTGTCTTTAGCCAAATCTTCAGCAACCTGCTCGCAGCGCACGGTATATGCCTCAACTTTCTTGCGCAACTCGCTCATTTTTGCCTTGTCTGGAGAATTCTGGAATTCTGGTTTGATCTCATTCCAAGATTTTTCAACCTCAACTACCTCAGCTTTTAACTTCTCATTCAATTTGTGACTTTCGATATCCTTGAAGTACTTATCGATCGTCTTGATGTTCTCGTCGATATCTTTCTTAGGATCATGATATGTCACACCCATGCCAATCAGGGCGTAATCTTTAAGAATGCGCTGCGAGTACATGCAAATGTCATCAAGCTCATTGACATCCTGAGCAGAAGCGTTTGCTGATACTTCTGAGCAGAACAGCGTCATCGCCGCTGTCAGTAGATAAAAAAAGCGTTTTGATGCAGGTTGATGCTTCATGGTTTCTTTTCTCCAAAAAGAGTATTGAGCGTGAAAAGGCTGCGGTTGCGCCTTTCATTTGTAAAATGTGCTGGAAAAACATCGGATATTTTTCCGCAGTAAGATGATAGGACAGGCTGGTTACTTTGCCTGCCCGTCCTTCTATGCGAGAACTGTACCTGTTTTTTGATAAATATTGTTTTTGTGGTACCTGTATAGATATTATATTGTTTTTATTAATATATTTTTATTAAATTAATTCTAATTGACAATGAGAACGTTTCTTGTTCCATACAAACTGAGTAGTTGCTACTCGGTTTCAGTCTGCGGTGAGTATTTTTTATACAGCATATTGTTCAGCTTGAACTGACAGGTTTGCTTCCACCGCCAAATTGGGTTATGGTAGGTAGGTAAAGACCTACGTCTGCCCTTTTTTATGTATGCAAGGAGAATCTATGACGTTGAATATCGGCCAGATGTTTCTCGTTGGTTTTGACGGCTGCGGTCTTGATCGCAACCATTGGCTAACCGCAGCTCTTGAACAAGGTTTGCCCGGCGGAGTGATCCTCTTCGACCGCAATGTTGACGGCTCAGTGCAAAACTTCAGCTCGCCCGCCCAACTGAACGAGTTGACGGCCCAGCTGCAAGAGCTTTCTCCAGAATTACTCCTTGTTGCGGTTGATCAAGAAGGTGGCAAAGTATGCAGATTGAAGGCGCGAGACGGTTTTCCTGCCAGCGTTACGGCAGAAGAACTGGGTAGAAAGTATCCAGAACAGTCAACCACGCTTGCTGCTGAGGTAATGGCGACCACGTTGGCAGAGTACGGTATTAATCTGAATCTTGCGCCAGTAGCGGATTTAAACCTGAACCCATTCAGCCCGATTATTGCCCGCTACGGACGCAGCTTTAGCAGCGAAGCGGGGCAGGTCGCTGCTCACTGTTTAGCTTTTATCAAAGCCCATCACCAGCACGGAATTGCCTGTTGTCTCAAACATTTTCCTGGCCACGGCAGCGCAAGCGGTGACACGCATCTCGGTTTTGTTGATATCACCAATGATTGGCAGGAACAGGAGTTGGAGCCGTATAAAATCGTAATAAAAGCAGGCTTTGCTGATGCGGTGATGACTGCCCATGTGATACACTGCGGCTTGGATGCTAATAGACAGCCTGCAAGCCTCTCGCCTGCGGTGGTCACAGGACTATTGCGTGAGCGACTGGGCTTTGACGGCGTGATCATCACTGATGATCTTCAAATGAAGGCGATCAGTAAACGCTGCGGATTTCGCGAGGCAGTGCAGCAGGCTGTACTCGCCGGTGCTGATTTACTGATCGTGGGGAATAACTTAGTCCGCAGTCCAAATGCGCTGACTGAAGGAATAGCGGCTGTTCAGGAGCTGCTGGAACACGGCCTGATTGATGAAAATCGCCTCAAGGCTTCTTTGGCGCGGATTGCCGCGCTGAAACAAAAGATCAAAGGAGAACGGACATGGTAAAACAAGGGACGCACAGTGTGGCAATGGGCTACATCCTCTGGATATTTGGTTTTCTCGGCGTACACCGCTTTTATTACGGAAAACCTATCTCAGGCACCATCTGGTTTTTCACCTTAGGCTTGTGCGGGATTGGCTGGCTGATTGATCTTTTTCTGATTCCCGGCATGGACCGTGAAGCTGACCTTCGTTTCACTGCCGGTACTAAGGATTACAACGTGACTTGGCTACTGCTGGTCTTTCTGGGAGTGTTCGGCGGCCATCGCATGTACATGGGCAAATGGCTGACCGGTATCCTCTGGCTTTTCACCGGTGGCCTCTTTTTGCTCGGCTATCTGTACGATTTGTGGACGCTAAATGATCAACTTACTGTGATCAATCAAAGCTGACGAGCCTCTATGCAACGAGAAGCTATAACTTCCTAACGATCACCGCCGGACTGTTGTTCTACATCCTGCTTCAGGCTGCGGCGGGCAGTTTCCTCGTTAATCCGGCGGATGCGCTCTGCCAGCTCCTCGCTGACCACCATCCGCCCTTCAAGGACGCAGCCCTTGCGGGCTGGGACACATTCGCCGGAGAGCTTCTTGCACCGATCGGCAGAGATGTCGTAGTTCTTGCAATGAAAAGTCATGCTGGTCTCTCGGTGCAGGTTGCCTTATTTTGCCTGTTTTTCCATACGTTCCAAGATGTCCACCAGACGATCGCATTTGTCCTTGAATACGACCAAGGCCTGCTTTCCTTCATCAGACATTCTGGTTTCTTTGGTCATTGCTACCAATTTTCTGATGCCGTCATGCACGTCCTTATGTACTGCTTCCATTGCATTTACTTCAGGAAAACCAGTCAGCTCTTTCAAGCCGTTGGCATACAACCACTTGCCAAAATCGCAGTGAGTATGGTCTGGCACGTCAGCAAGAGTCAAATTTTCCACCCCATAAAAGAAATCAGTCAGTCTTGATTTCCAACTCAAATGCGCGATCACGGCGGCTTGTAGGTCCATTGCCACGAACAAACTCATAAATTTATCTCCTTGGTTTTGTAGAGGTTGAATTCTAACCTGAAATAAGTAGGTAGGTATTAATTGATGTTACCATATAAAAGTCAATCTTGTCAAGAAATACAGACTGATTCATAAGGAAATATGTTACAGCGTCAACAAATAAGAGACCTGTCGCCCCAGAAAAGCAGCAGGAGGTGAAGAAGGTTTTCCCTGACCAAATGAATCAAGCGACTTTCAACTTAACCTGTCGCTCCATGTCTTCCAGCATAAACATCAGTCGATCACATTTGTCATGAAATTGAACCAAACCTTGCCTACCATCCGGGGAATTTCTTATTTCCTGTGGCATGGCTACCAGTATTCGGATGCTTTCATGCACCTCCTTATGCAACTGTTCTAGCTCATGTAGCTCAGAAAAACCAGCAAGACTTTTCAATCCTTTTGAATACAGCCATTTGCCAAATTCACAACCGGTATGATCGGCTACATCTGCAATATTAAGCTCTTCTAATCCATAGAAAAAGTCGGAAAGTTTTGATTTCCAGTTGAGATGGGCGATCAAGGCTGCCTGTAAGTCCATCGTAATCATTATATTCATAATTGGCCTCCTACTTTTACTTGGGGGTTACAATCATTTTTTACAGTGGCATTCTTTATTGAGAATAATTCCTACTAAGAACATCGTACAAAAAGACTCCGGGCAAGGTCAACGGAAATCGGCATACCACCGCCGATTTTTGAGTGCAGACAGAACAATATTGACAAGCAGGCGGTTTCGCGGCAATCTCCATCATGACGGGATAAGCAAATATTTTCTCATCTTCAACACAGGAGCAGAGTAGGTGAAAAAGAAGAAACTGTTGCTTGCGGCAGGAGCTGGAGCAGGAACGCTGCTGGCGGTCACGCTGTTAGCACCGACCCTTTTGTCCTCAGGCTGGGTGCGGAATTTTGCTCTCAGTAAACTGAATAAAAGCATTCCGGGTACGCTGGCAGCTGGCAGCTGTTCGATAGGCTGGCAGCAGGGCTTGAAATGCACTCAAGTCACTTACAGTGATGCAGAGCAGGGGCTTCACCTTGATCTTGCTGCATTAAAAAATAATAAAGGACTGTGGGCGTTACTGACTGCGCGAGAAGAGCTGGGCGAAATCAACCTTGAGGAGCCGGTATTACTCTTGACCGTTACGCCAGCGTCGTCCAAGGAACAACCTATCTCCCAAGAAAATGCGGGAAAAACAGCCGCGCCTGCGTCGTCGGCACCCACAACGGTAGCTCAAAAGAACGCTGACAGTTTCCTGAACACAATGCACGGCAGGTTGATTATCAACAAGGCCGTGGTCAAAATTGCTCAAACGGGACAGCAGCCAGAGGTCTTTTTACGCAACGGCTCGCTCAAGGCGGATACTGCTGCCGGTCAGCTCAACTTCGAGCTAACTGGGGAAAACGGCCAAGAAGGTCAGGTTTCGCTCACTGGTTCTGCCAAGATAGCTGAATTAGTACAAGGCAACTTGGCAGGCAGCGATATTCAGCTCAAACTCGCTGAGTTGCAGACCAAACCTTTTCTGGCTCTCAAGCCGGGCAAAGACGGTTTGCCTCAGGGTACCGGTAAATTGTCAGCAAATATCAAGGTTGAAGGCGCAGCGAACGGTAGCCTTACCCTGCGCGGCCCGGTTGCCTTCAACGAGGTTGATCTTTCCGGCGGTACGCTCGGCGAGGATAACCCCCGTTTCAGCCAACTTTCCCTTGATCTTGATTTGAAAAAGGAAGGTAGCAGTTGGCAATTTCCTGCTCTGAAGATGGTTTCCGATTTCGGCAGCTTGAGCCTCCAGTGCGCTTACAGCGGTGAGAGCTTCCAAGGTAGCGGTGAAGGCAAAATCGATCTTTCGCTTTTGCTGGCTCAATTTCCCCATTTGTTCAAAATTCGGGAAGATTTGCGCTTAGACCGAGGCGAGCTGCATTTGTCTGCTGAATTAGCCAAGGAAAAGGGCAAGCTGCGCATTAACGCAGATGTGGTTGCAAATAGTCTATCTGGGCGACAAAACGGTGAATTTTTTGCTTGGGAACATCCCCTGCGTCTGCACCTTGCGGGCAGTTTGGAAAATCAGGAACCGGAGATAGAGAATATCACCCTTGCTGCCCCTTTTCTCAACATAGAAGGCCGGGGTAATCTCAAGCAGTTTTCTTTGGACGGCATGGCTGATCTTGATCAAACTATGCGAGAGGTGAATCGGATTTTTCGTTCGGATTGGGATGCAGGCGGCAAGCTCCAGCTTCAGCTTCAATTGACTAAAAACGAAGGCGACCGCTACTTGATCGAAACTAAAGCTGAAATCGCTGAAAGCCGCCTCACTCGACAGGGTAAGGAAATTTTGCCGCCCAGCAAAACCAGCTTTAGCGGTCGGTTGAACATGCCTCGGCAATTTCCTGAGAGCAGCAAAGAGGCGGCAGAGATGAGCTTTGACCTTGCTTTTTGGGCAGGTAGCCTCAGCGGTACCGTGGATGGCTTGCACCGAAAAAATGGAAAAATTTCCGCAGGCTACCAGCTTAAAGCCGACCTGATGCTGGGCCGGGTGGTTGAGCTGCTGCATAAGTTTGATGCTCTTGATCCCGAAACTTCGTTGGCAGGCAGCTTAGACCTCCATGCCTCTGGTTACACTGAGGATAGTCGGGTGGTGCTACGTGAGTTAGACAGCAAAATCAAGGACTTTATCCTTTACCAAAAGGGCAAGGTCTTCCGTGACCCACAACTACGCCTTGCCACACTCGCGCCTGAAGCTGCTCCGGCAGCAGAAAAGACCGTTCGTCCCTTGGTTGAGGCGAATAGCCGCACCTCCTTTTTTGCGGATGGCGGCGGCTTCAGTCTGATTGATCCTCCAAGCCGTCGTTTGGTCCTGCGCGATCTGGAATTCTCATCAGGTTTTGCCGAGATCAGGCTTCAGCAATTAGCCTTGGACGACTGGCAGCACAAGCCTATGCCCGCACTGAGGAGCCTGCAAATTACCGGAACATCAGAGTTAGAAAAGCTCACTATTCTGCTTCAGCAGTTGGGCAAAATCACCCCGGATAAAAAACTCGGCGGCACTGGCTCCTTTGCCATTGAGCTGACCGGCCAAGACAGCATTGCAGGGAGCGCGGGCAAAGGAGGAGGCAATACCGGCACAGTGGAGATCGACCTTGACCGTTTCATGTACGGCAAAGAGGGTAGCGTGATCGCGGCCAAGGAAAAAGTGGAATTTCGCAGCAGACTGCACGGCGATCTCGCGGCGGGTGACATTTATTTCACCACCTTTGACCTGTTGTCTGAGCCGCTTTCCCTCCAATCGAGCGGCAAATTAGAGCTGGCAGGTAAAAATCCACATCTGGCCTTAGAGGGCGCAGCTACTCCTGATCTGGCTGACTTGATCGCCGTGTTGAACGGAATGTATCCACTCGGCATTACTGCTGAAGGGCGGAAAAAGGAAAAATTCAGCCTCTATTATCCCATCACCGGAAAAAAGCAACAGATTGACCTCAAGTTTGCAGGCCGGGTTCATGCCGATACCTTTGTTAAATCAGGTATCAGTATCAGCGACCTCTTGGCAGATACCAATATGAAAGAGGGGATTATGAACGCCGCCCTCAAAGGCGGACTCAACGGCGGCAAGGTGCAGTTTTCGCCCAAGATTGATTACACTCGTACCCCACCATTGCTCACATTGGCTGCGCCGGAGCAAATTTTAGACAAAGTTGGTTTGGTGGAAAGCCTCGCTGACGGCTTGCTCAAGAGCTTTCATCCGTTGCTCGGCGCAGTTGCCCGGCCTGCGGGAACCATCAGCGTGCGGGCGGATCGCCTTTCGCTGCCCATCGGCGGCAAGGGCTTAGAGCAGGCTGATTTTAGCCTCCGCTTTGATTTAGCCAGCGTGGTACTGGAGCCGGTTAATGTCTTGGCTGGGATACTTGATATGGCGGGACTGACTGGTCAGCAGCTTCAGCTCAAAGAAAAAACTCTCACCTGCGAGGGGAAAAAAGGCCGGATATCTTGCTCGCCGATTAAGATGACCGTGGCAGATTCGGAAATGATCATGAGCGGTTCAGCAGGTTTTGACGGCAGCTTGGATTATATGCTGGAAATACCGGTGACGAAAAATTTAGTGGGCAAAAAGGGCTACGAGTTTCTCAAAGGTGCAACGCTGAAAGTGCCGATCAAAGGCACCAAGGATAAGCCAGTCTATAATCCCGAAGCCCTGAGAACAGCCGCTTCTGACTTGCTCCGGCAAGCGGCAGGCCACGCGGCAGAACAGGCGGTCAAGGAGCAAGTGAAAAAAGTGTTGCCCAAGGAGCTTGAGAAGGCTCTTCCTAATCTGCCCGGCCTGTTCGACGGTCTGTTGGGGCGATGAGCGGTGAAGCTCTGAAGCTCGCCGTCATCTGCGCGGGCGGGGGCATAGGAGCGGTACTGCGCTTTGTAGTCAGTTCATGGGTGCAGACCCGCTCCGGCTCTCTCGTCTATCCCTTTGGTACCTTAGCTGTGAACATGATCGGCTGCTTGCTGATTGGCTTCCTCAGTACGCTCTCCGAAAATCGCTCGATGTTTTCGGCAGAAACGCGCAGTTTTCTGATTATCGGCGTGCTGGGCGGTTTCACCACCTTTTCCAGCTTCGGCAACGAAACCTTGAACCTACTCAGGGCTGGACGTGGGGAACTGGCCATGCTCAATGCAGTGTTACAGGTGGTGATAGGAGTGGGATTAGTTTGGGTAGGAAGGGTAATGGCTTCAATTCTCTATAAGTGACAAGAACCTATCTCAAAATAAATCGAAGCAAAATAACTGAACAAGCAAGTTGTAGAAAAGCTAAGAAATTGCCAAGATGACGCTCATACCGGACAACCAGCCGCCTGAAGTTCTGAAGCCAAGCGAAAAGTCGTTCAACTTTCCAGCGGCGTTTATACCGCCTCAGCTTTCGTCCGTCCTGAGTTTTTGGCTTTTTCCTGCCGCGCCGGTGCGGGGCGAAGTGCTTGCAAGGCAGGCGGCGACAGGAAGACCGGCAGCGTCCGCAATGACCATGATCCGGCTCCCTTTGCCGCGCTTTGTCCGGTCGACGGCACC
>JAGIXO010000120.1 GCA_026122915.1 Candidatus Electronema nielsenii
GGGGGGTGTAGCCTTTGGCGAAATCCAGCACCTGATAGATGACGTTCTTGCTCTCCAAGGCCGGGAAGGCAGTGCGCAGGTAATACGGCTCGCCCTGCACCAAGACGCAGGTGCAGGAAGTCTTGTCCTTTTCGCCCAGATCAAAGCCCTTCAGCTGCGGCAGGAAGATGTAGTCCGGCTTCTCCGTGATCAGCGCGGCGATGTAATTATGGGCGATTTCAACCGGATAGCAGAAAGAGGAACCTTGCTGATCCGCACCTCTGGGGTCTTGCGCCGCAGGTAGGGTCAGGCGATAGCCCAGTGCCGCAAAGAAGGCGTTGAAAAAGGGGAAATAGGTGTTGAGCAGGAAGGAGCGGTTCATGCCGACCGTGGGGCGGTTGTCCTCTGCGCTGATCGGGGCAAGGTCACGGAACACGCGCCGCTCGCGCCGGATGACTAAATCATAGTCGCCAGCATCCACCTTGCGATTGTGAATCAGGTTGTCGTAGCGGTTGCAGATGCCACCAAAGGGATAGACCTTGCCCTTGATCTTGATGCGGGCGATTTCGCAGCCACGGTCGCAGTCCTTGCCGCCGCCGCACTTGAACGGCTCGCCGTATTCGACCTCGCGGCTGATTAGCTCCTCCAGATCGTACTGCTCGGATTTAAGCAGGCCCTGCTCCATCCGCCGCTCTACCTCCAAGGCCACGCCGAACGCGCCCATCAGGCCCGCTTCGGATGGCACCACCACTTGTTTACCAGTCAGCCCGGCCAAGGCCGCAGGCACAGCCTTGTTGTAGCAGACTCCGCCTTGGACAAAGACCTTCTTGCCCACCGGACGGCTGCCTTTCACTCGGTTGTTGTAGTTCATGCCGATGGAATAGACTAATCCAGCCACGATGTCTTCCAGCGGCACGTTCTCCTGCACCGAACGCTTGATATCCGAGCCGATAAAAGCCGCGCATTGGTCGCTGAAGTTGGGCGGGGCGGTGGCACGGAGAGCGGTTGCGCCGATATCCGTCACCTTGATGCCCAAGCTCTCCTTGGCCGCCTCTTCCAAGAACGAGCCAGTGCCTGCGCTGCACGCTTCGTTCATGGCATAGTCGCTGGGCACACCGTTGGTGATGTAGGTGTATTTTGCGTCCTGCCCGCCGATCTCAAAGATGGTGTCCACTTCGGGATCAAAATGGACAGCGGCAGTGGCGTGGGCGACAATCTCATTGATCACGCCATCAGTCAGCGCATGAAGTCCGGCAATCTGCCTGCCTGAGCCAGTCACGCCTAATCCCTCAATCACCACGGGCACCTTGACCTGTTCCGCTAACGCCCGATAGACATTTTTCGATGCGCCAATTGGGTCGCCATTGGTGCGCAGGTATTCGGCAGCGATAATCGCCTTGTCGCGGCGGCGCATCAGTACGCCCTTGGTGGTGGTCGAGCCAACATCTAAGCCAAGAATGACCTGATCGCCAGCCTCAGCAATGCCCCGCTCCTGATGCTTGTAATCCACCAACTTCTGGCACTCGGACAAAGGCGGCAGAGTGGCCAGCCCAGCCCGATGTTCGGTGAAAATTGTATCCAACGAGATGAATTGTCTGCATTCATTGTCCAAGGCCCAGAGTGCCGCGCCAACGGCCTCAAAGACAAAGGTCTCGTCTAAGATACGCAGCTCAGGCAAGGCCTCGCGCAAATAATGAATCATGGCCTTGTTGCCTGCGCAGCCACCGACCAGCATCACCGAATCCTTGGGCAACTTTTTCAGCAGCTCCAGCACTTTGCCGGACATCATCTTGGATAAGCCCGCCACTACTTGATTCTTGGGCACTCCCTTATTGAGGGCATGGGTGCAGTCACTCTTGCAGAAGACCGAGCAGCGGCCCGACACCTTGTGCGGTTGCTCTGGTAAGTCCATTCCACTGACTTCATTCAAGGTAATGGACATCCGCCCTAACTGCTGGAGGAAGAATTCACCAGTGCCAGAAGCGCATTTGCTGCCGGTGTGAATGTCGCTGACCCTGCCGTCCTCATCCAAATGATAGACCATGGTGGTCTCGCCGCCCGCGCTGATCACTACCCGGCAAGGCTGCTCTTTGGGCAGCAGAAAGGCAGCGGCTAACTCCACGGCCTCTGGTTCGGCAATACTGGAGAAGTTCAGCATATTCCTAAACTTGCGCCCAGTAGCCGCGATCTTGAATTCCTGAAGGTTGTCGATCTGGCCAAGTAGCTCGCGTAGCGTCCGGCGAGGGTTGCCGTCATGGGCCTGAGAACTGGAAAAGAGGATATGGGTACCAGAGGCGTTCCGTTCCAGTCCTGCTAAGGAAATACTGGAGGCCCCAGCGCAGATGCCGAGAGATTTCATAGGCGTATGAGGGAGATCAGGTTCTATTGGTTCTACCGCTGATGAGATGTTGAGCGGCGAACCAAAAAGTATATAAGGCAGACAACAACGTGGGGCCGCCTTTCATCGTGTCAAATGTAGGAAAACACGTTCCACTTGAACAGGCAAGTTTTTTTTCAGGATGAGGGCGCAACACCGCTCGCAGCAGCGATGATGCGCTGATTTCTCTTGACGCGAGGCCGCAATTCAGTTAGACACAGAGCTGCGTTTCACGGGGGGTGCTTCTGCGGAAGCTGAGAGAGGCACGGCCTCAACCCTTGGAACCTGATACGGGTCATGCCGTCGTAGGGACAGTGATGAAAGCCTTGCCGCAGTTTTTATCGCCTCACCGCCTCCCTCTTTGTTTCGGCCTGCCCTGCCGCGCTGTCGTAAATCTCTTCCAGAGAAATCTCACCTATAGAACTTCTGAAGAAAGGAGACCTGCAATGAACAGAACCATCCTTCTTGCGGCGGCAATGCTGGTTGCGCTTGCCGGGAACGCAGCAGCAGCCACGTATTATGTGGACTGCGACAGTGCAGCAGCAAGTGACAGTCACACCAAGGAAGAGGCTCAGAATGAGGCGACTCCGTGGAAGACACTCTGGCACGCAGGTTGGACAGATCAGACTCAGCCTGGGGACACTGTATTAGTAAAAGGCACCAACTGTCCTGATCCAGAAGATATTTCCCCGATATGGGATCATAACCAAGCGGCGTTCTTGCTGCAGGACGGCGAGGCCGCTGGCCGCAAATGGACTTATTTCAAGGCATATCCCGGTCATCGTCCGCACATTCGTTTCAAGCCAACAAAGACTGGAATTCATATTCAAGGGTCGTACATCTGGATAGAGGGATTTGAAATATCGCCTGACAATTACAATCCGGGCGAAATCTCTTGTTGTGATGGCAAGGGCCATAGTGGTTTTGGCATCTGGATCACGGGTGGACACCATACTGTTATCCGCAATTGCAACGTGCATCATTCCCCAGCGGCAGGCATCGGCGGCAACTGGGCTGACTATATGACCATTGAAAACAACACCATCTGGAACAACGCATGGTGGTCAAATTGCGGCAGCAGTGGCATTCATCTTATTCAGCCCCTCGCTAGCAATATTGATTTCGGTGCGACAACAGTTAATGGAACAAATTATAGAATTGTCGTCGCCAACAATCGACTCTATGGCAATGATAATAGAGTCAACACCTGTCAAGTTGATTGGCCAACTGACGGCAACGGAATCATCCTTGATGATTTTGGTTGGTCTCAAATAACTGATAATCATCCTGATTGGATGCAGCCGCACAAGAATGTCCTTTATCCTCACCGAACGCTCATCATGAACAATCTGATCTACGGCAATGGCGGGCGTGGCATTCTTGCATTTATATCAAGCCATGCAGACATACTCCATAACACGGTGTACAACAACCTGCAAAATCAGTCACTGCGCGAGCATTGCGGTGCGCTTGGGGATATAGCCTGCGGCGGTACTGACATGCGAGTTTTCAACAATATCACATCAGCGCAATACAAGGCTTCACTCCATCTCAAGAATGACCTTCCTTTTCCTGGTCAATCCCTGCCGGAGAAGATCAGTTACGGCAACAACCTCACCTACGGCGGCGGCATTGAAACGGACGGCGGCGCGTCAGACGCAGGCAGCAACATCACCCAAGACCCGCTGCTCACCGCTCCCAGCCTGCTGGGAGACGCGGACTTCCATCTGAAGAAGGGCAGTCCGGCCATCAACAAAGGCTCGGCGGCCAACTCTGTGCCAAAGGACTTCGAGGGCACATCGCGGCCCATCGGCGGCCTGCCGGACATCGGAGCCTACGAGACGAATTATGCGGGCGGCATGTGCATCAATCCCGTCATTAAACTCCTGCTGGATGGAAGGTAGGCAGCTCCGCACCATTTGAGATCACTATGCACATAACCCTGAACGGCCAGGTCACGGCAAGTGCCGCGCCCTCGTTGCTCGACCTGATCATTGAGCAAGGCTTTACGCCGGACGCGATTGTCGCGGAAGTCAACTTTGAGCTGATTAAGAGAGACCGCTGGCAGCAGCATCTGCTCCAAGACGGAGACACGGTCGAGCTGCTCAGTTTTGTAGGAGGAGGCTGAGATGAATGCAACGATGAACGCAGCAGACGACGCATTGCTGCTCGGCGGGGTGCGCTTTACCAACCGCCTGCTCACCGGCACGGGCAAGTTCGCCTCGCACGACCTGATTGCCCCGATGCTCGCGGCCAGCGGCTCAGAGCTGATTACTGTGGCTTTGCGCCGGGTTGACCC
>JAGIXO010000121.1 GCA_026122915.1 Candidatus Electronema nielsenii
CAGCGCGACGCTGCCGCAGCCCGCAGCGGTTTCAATCGAAAGAATAAGGAGAAGGCTTACATCCACCGCTGCACCAAGCGGGCTATGTCGTTGTAGAAGACAAAGATCATCAACGTGCCGAGCAGAGCCATGCCGACCTGCTGCGCCCGCATCATGGCTGTCTCGCCCATCGGCTTACGGCGGACAGCCTCAATGCCAAGGAAAACAAGATGGCCGCCGTCGAGAATCGGGATCGGCAGCAGGTTGAGAATGCCGAGGTTGACTGAAAGCAGGCCAGTGAAATGAATCAAGTTGATCCAGCCTGCCTTAAACTGCTCACCAGCGATCTCGGCAATGCGGATTGGCCCGCCCAGTTCAGAGGCGGGAATGATCCGCTGGATCATCTTAACCATCCCCATGACCGTGAGCACGATCATGCTCCACGTATGTTCCAAGGCCAGTTGGATGGATTCTGCCAGAGAAACCTTGGTATATTTGACCTCTTCAGAACGGCTCATGCCGAGCAGATAGCGTTCCTCAGTCGGCTCGCCAAAGATGTTTTTCACTATGTCGCGCACCGGAGTGGCGGCAATGGTCAGCTCCTCGCTGCCGCGCCGGATGCGCAGCTCCACCGGCTTGCCCCCGGACGTGCGGATGGTTTCGGAAACCTGCGCCCACGCCTTCATCTCCTTGCCATTGATGGACAGCACGATGTCGTCTTGTTTCAAACCGGCCTGCTCTGCCGCCGAGCCGGGATTGATCTGCCCAATCTTAGTAGAATCCACCAGATCAGGCATTCCGGCGAAGACAAACATCAGCCAGAACACCAGCACAGCAAAGAGCAGGTTGAAGAGCGGGCCGCCAAAGACGATCCAGAAACGCTGACCCACGCTTTTGTGGGAAAAAGAGACGGCTTTGTCCGCCTCGGCGATTTCTTCGCCCGGCTGCTCACCGTGCATTTTCACGTAGCCGCCAAGCGGGAAGGCGGAGATCAGGTATTCGGTCTCGCCCCACTGCTTGCCGATCAGCTTGTTGCCAAAGCCGAGCGAGAATTTCAGCACCCGCACTTTGAAGAGCTTGGCAAAGAGAAAATGGCCCAGCTCATGCACAAAGATGAGGATGCCGAGGACGAGAAGAAAGGAGAGGACAGCGTTCATAACAAAAAATATCCTTGTGAAAGAGTTGCCATTACAGGCTGGTCAGCAGAGGTGATCTGCTGATAACTTCATCAAGTTCCCGACGGAATGCCGGATACCGCTTGTACTGCTGATTTTTTTTCAGATTGAGAAATGCGGCAGCTTGGCTCCTCCGCTCATGCAGAAGCAAGCATTCCAAGTATCCGCCCAAGGCTTCAGCAGCTCTGGCATATCCTTTCCGATACTGATTGGAGATAATATGCTCGGTACGCTCGGCGGAAATTTGTTCAACAAACTTGAGCCACTGCTCCTTTTGCGAATCTGAGACAGGAAATTGCAGCAGACGCTGCTGAATTGCATCAGCGATGAAAGCATTCCCATAACGCCCGCGCATGTATCTGGCAAAAAGGCTGTGAATAGTCTTGGCCTGAACATTTCCTTGGCTCAGAACGAGCAGAATGCCAACATAAACGGCTCCGGTTGTTTTTTTCTCATCTGACCAGCCGATTGCCGCCTTTTGATCAATTAACGCATAGCTTTCCCGCAGCTTCCCCAACAGCAGCATAATTTTGATCTTGAGAAAAAACAAATCTGGCTGAGTGAGTTGCAAGAAAGAAGAAACCGGCTTTTTTGGGTCCGGTTTCGCTTCAAGATACGCAAGTGTCTTGCTTAATTCCGCCTCGCTGACCTGCTGCTTGGCCGACTCCCGCAGCAAAGCGGCCAAGTGTTCTTCCTGCGGTTCGGAGAAAAATTGCTCGCGTTTGCCTTGCAAAACAAGGCTGTTATCGCTTGTTTGCTCGCCTGCCAAGCTCAACTGAGCTGCCGCATAGCTCCGCAGAGCATCATGAGGCATGGCACGCAGAGCCTCGTGCGCCGCCTGTGCCAGATCATTCCATGCCGCGCTGTTCCGCAGCATGTCCAGCCAATACAAATAGCCGACCGGAATGTTTCTCTGGCGGACTGCCGCTGCCAGCCCTTGAATGCCGTCCAGCCAATAAACTGTTTCCAAATACAGAAGAACAGCCCGATTGCTGCTGAGTCCATGCAGCTTTTTCTGCGCTTTTTTGAGAAAATCATTCCAATCGGCCAGCTCGCCGGGCCGTACTTCAAACACATCCCGGAGCGAGGGAAAGATTTCTTCTGCTGGATTATAACCGATCCCGAAATGCTGCCGTTCTGCCTCGGTTTTCCGCTCGGCTTCCAAGGCGGAAATAACCTGTTTTGCCCGCTCTTTGTCAGCAGATGTCTCGTAAACGCAGCGGCAATATCGGGCCAAAGTTTCCCGCCAGTTGACATCCAGATCGTTATGGTCAATCCCATAGTCTAATCCTTCGCTGTGCAGGGCCAAATCAATTAGCTTCTGATAAACCTTTCCGGCGAGTTCCAGTTTGCCATCAAGAAATAGGGCATCCGCTTCGGCAAACAAGGTTTCCAGAGTTTTTTGCTGCTCTTTAGAAATACTTGGGAATTCTTCCTCATCGCAATACCCGTCTTCCCAATGCTTTTCGTAATATGAGCCGTCTTCAACAGAGTTCTGCCATGCGGCAACATCATCGAGCAGTTTTTCTGCCTTAAGCAAGATGCTGGCATATTCATCCTGCGCTGCTGGTCGATAAACATCGCTCGGCACAGAAGCGATTGAGAGCTTTTCCAGAAAATTTCTTCGTTCTTCCGCAGGCGTGTCGAGAGCGGCTTGGCAGAGCAAGTCAATGAGTTCTTCTTTAGTCAGCTTGCCGCAATAGGTTTTGATCGTTTCCAGAAAGGGCTTCAGAGCCAAAACGTTTTTTGCCATCTTTATCCTCTGTTGATGTCCAGAATCTCTTTTTTTGCCAGCTCCCGCGCTGTTCTGTCCGCCGACAGTATTTCGCCAAGATCAAGATCATTGCCAGCGGCGAACTGCGCCAGCACCGCTTCGACCACTCGTGCAATGTCGGTGAAGCCAATTTTTTCTTCAAGGAAGGCGGCCACGGCGACTTCGTTAGCGGCATTGAGCACCGCAGGCTTCACCCCGCCTTCCTTTAACGCGGTAAAGGCTAAACCGAGGGCTGGAAAGCGTTCGTAGTCCGGCTTCTCGAAATTAAGACTGCCGCAGCCGGAGAGACTGAGCCGCGACAGGCCGAGATTGAGCCGCTCAGGATAGGACAGGGCGTAGGCGATGGGAATGCGCATGTCGGGAATGCCGAGCTGGGCCATTACAGAGCCGTCAATGTACTCGACCAAGGAATGGACGATGGACTCAGGATGCACAACCACCCGGATTTTTTCCGCCGGGATGTCGAAGAGCCAGCGGGCCTCGATCACCTCCAGCCCTTTGTTCATCATGGTGGCGGAGTCGATAGATATCTTGCGGCCCATTGACCAGTTGGGGTGTGCGAGGGCTTGGGCGGGCGTGACACAGGCCAGCTGCTCTGGCGAAAGCGTGCGAAACGGCCCGCCGGACGCGGTGAGGATGAGCATGGCCACGTCGTCGCGGCGGCCTGCTTCAAGGGCTTGGAAAATCGCAGAATGCTCGGAGTCAATCGGCAGCAGGGAGACATTGTGCTCGTGCACCGCCTGCATGACAATGCGCCCAGCCATGACCAAGGTTTCTTTGTTCGCCAAGCCGATGTCCTTGCCCGCCTTAATTGCGGCCAAAGTCGGCAGCAGACCAGCGGCCCCGACCACGGCAGTGATGACCATCTGCGCGGCAGGCACGCTGGCGACCTGAATATTGCCCTCTTCTCCCCAGACAATCTTCTGTCGATATGCCGCAGGCAACAGTTCAGCCAATCGCGCCGCTGTCTCTTCGTCGGCAACGGAGATGCGCTCCGGCTGAAATTCCAGCACCTGCGCGGCCAGCTCGGCGATGTTTTTCCCTGCGGCTAATCCAGCGATGCGGAAGCGGTCAGGAAAAGCCCGCACCACATTCAGCACATTTTTGCCGATGGAGCCGGTAGAACCGAGCAGGGCGAGCGTTTTCATGCGAAAAATCCCCACGCAAGCAGGGCGTAGAGTAATGGTGCGGCGAAAAGCAGACTGTCGGCGCGGTCAAGCAGGCCGCCGTGACCTTTCAGCATGGTGCCGGAATCCTTGCAGCCCGTGCCGCGTTTGATCACTGATTCGAGCAGATCGCCGACAATGCCGACAGCGGCGAGCAGGAGCGCGGCAACGGCCATTTTGCAGCAGTTCACCTCCGGCAGCAAAACGCAGCCAAGCAGCACTGCTGCCACAACTGCCGCCAGCATTCCGCCAATCGCTCCGTTCACGGTCTTTTTTGGGCTGATCGGCGGACAGAGCTTACGTTTGCCAAAGGCGCGGCCTGCGTAATAGGCCCCGGTGTCGGAACCAGCGGTGATGACGGTGAGAATCAGCAGCCAGTGGCTGCCGTCGGGCAGGCCGTGCAGCAGGATGATGAAGCCGCAGCAGAGCGAGACGTAGAAGACGGAAAAACCCGCGTTGAGCAGGAAAGCGAGCGGGTCGGCAAAGGCGGTGTAGAAGAAGATGACCAAGAGGGCGAGGCCGAGCAGGGCGAGATAGCTGCCGGTCAG
>JAGIXO010000122.1 GCA_026122915.1 Candidatus Electronema nielsenii
GTTGAACTACGAAAGCAGCACCGCAATACAATCAGCCTTTTTTCTGGTGTCGAGCTAACTGTTGATCGAGCAAGAGATTTGAATGGATTTTGCGATTTTATCCTCAGTAGATCGTCGGAACAGCTGTATCTTCGTTCTCCGTTAGTCGTTTTGGTGGAAGCTAAAAACGAAAATATCATGAGCGGAATGGGGCAATGTATGGCTGAGATGATTGCCGCAAAGATATTTAATGAAAAAGAAAGTGGTACAGCAGGAAATAACTACGGAGTAGTTACCTCAGGAAACATTTGGAAATTTATCAAACTTGAAGGTCGAAATGTGTATATTGATCTTGACGACTACGGAATCAAAGAGCTGACAAGTGTCTTAGGTATCCTGTCAGCAATGGTTGAACTGAAAGCGTAATTATTTAAAATAAACTGGAGACACAATGACAGCACTACAATATATCGGCATGATTGGCGGCGGACAGATGGGCGAGGCTCTGATTCGCGGGCTAATCGAATCAGGTCTATCTGAGGCAGCCAGCATCACCGTGGCCGAGCCTGCGGCAACGCGCCGGGAATACTTGGAAACAACGTATCAGGTAAAAACCACTGAATCCGCCGCTGAACTCGCCGGAACGAGCAAAATTATCATTCTGGCGATCAAACCGCAGATCATGGAACCGGTGCTGGCTCTGTATCGCGAGCATCTGAACGCGGGGCATCTGCTGATCTCTATTGCTGCTGGTGTGACGATCAGCCAGATGGAACGCTGCCTCGGCGAGAAAATGCGCATCATCCGAGTGATGCCCAACACGCCCGCCTTAGTTTTAGCCGGTGCTTCGGCGATGAGTGGCAACAAAAACGCCAGCCGCGAGGACATGGCACTGTGCGGCCAGATATTCTCCGCTGTCGGTACCTGCGTGGAAGTGCCGGAAAATCTGCTCGATGCCGTCACTGGCCTCAGTGGTTCCGGTCCGGGCTATGTCTTCACTTTCTTAGAGGCACTGATTGACGGCGGAGTTTTGGCAGGCATCCCGCGACCTTTGGCCGAGCAGTTAGCTTTACAAACTCTCTTTGGCTCGGCCAAGCTGGCGATGGAAACTGGCGAGCCAGCAGCGGTGTTGAAAGGTCGAGTCACGTCGCCCGGCGGCACTACCATTGCTGGGCTACAGGTGATGGAGCGGGACGGTCTGCGCGGCACGGTGATGGCAGCGGTTAAAGCAGCAACCGACCGCTCGAAAGAGCTGGGTAAATAAACGCGATGCGCATCCGCCGCGTTGGTATCATCACCCGCAAAGACTCGCCGCCGGTGCAGCGGATCGGTGAAGAGCTGGCCGCTTGGTTCAGGCAACGTTCAATCAAGGCTGATTTAGACCAAATTGAGCCGGATATGGATATGCTGACTATCCTCGGCGGCGATGGCACCCTGCTTCACGTCGCGGATCAGGCGGCTCGGCTCGGCATTCCGGTGGTTGGCGTGAATCTTGGCTATCTCGGTTTCCTCACCGAGGTGGCAGCAGAGGAAATGTATCCAGCTTTGGAAGAGATACTTTGCGGTAGAATTACCATTGAAGAACGGCTGATGCTCAAGGCGCAGCTACTGGATGGGGATGGAGTGCCGGTCGGTAAGCCTTGGTTTGCGCTCAATGAGGTGGTACTCCTCAAGGGCAGCACTGAGCCGTTGCTGCGCCTCTGTTGCTGGGCTGACGAAGAATACGTGGCCACGTACAAAGCCGACGGCCTGATTATCTCCACGCCCACCGGCTCTACTGCCTACAATCTTTCCGCAGGCGGCCCTATCGCTCATGCTGGATTGCAGGCTCTTCTCCTCACACCGATCTGCCCTTTCATGCTCGAATCGCGGCCCGTATTGCTGCCGCCGCAGACCCAAGTGACAACCAGTCTCGCCCAGCCTGCCAGTAAAGTCAAGGTGGTGGCAGATGGTATGCCGGTTGCGGTTATTCAGAAGAATAGCTTTCTAACCGTAGAGGCAGCAAGCAAACCTCTGCGGCTGATCAGCTCGCCACACAAGGGCTACTTTGCCATTCTCCGTAGCAAACTCAACTGGGCCAGTTGCGACTGTGGTAAACCTCTGCCAGACTGCATCCGCACCGCCCAGCACAGGTCTATTTCTTCTTGCGCTGGAGATTGAATTTCTTCATTTTATATTGAAGCAAACTCTTGGTAATGCCGAGCTTTTCTGCCGCCCGTGCCTGCACTTGCTCTGAGTCTTCCAAGGCCTGCCGGACTAACTTTTCCTCAATGCCGTTGAGAATATCAGCCAAGGGCAAGCCAGCAGGCACAAACTGTTCCAGCTGTACGCCGGAACTCCACTCTTGGGGGGTAGGCAGCTGACTGGAATCCGGTTGCACATCCTCAGCTTCAATTCGGTTGTTATTACAGAGAATTGCCGATCGCTCGATGGTGTTTTCTAACTCGCGAATGTTGCCTTCCCACGGCAGACTGACCAACAAGCGCATAGCCTCTGGCGTAATCTCAAGTTTTTCTTTGGATAACCGCCGACAATTTTTCTCCACAAAATGATGGACCAAAGCCGGGATGTCATCCTGCCGATCTCGCAACGGTGGCATTTGAATGCGGATGACATTGAGGCGATAATACAGGTCTTCGCGGAAATTACCCTTATCAACCTCGTCTTTCAAATCCTTGTTCGTGGCCGCCAAAATACGGACATCAACCTGAATGGTTTTGCTGCCACCCACCCGCTCAAAGGCTCGCTCTTGAAGAACGCGGAGGAGCTTGGTCTGAAGCGGCAGAGCCATCTCACCGATTTCATCGAGGAAAAGGGTACCGGTGTCAGCCAACTCAAAACGGCCTTTGCGCATGAACGAGGCATCGGTGAATGAGCCTTTCTCGTGGCCGAACAGCTCGCTTTCCAGCAGATGCTCAGATAACGCAGCGCAGTTGACCGAAATAAAAGGTGCTTCCTTGCGCGGGCTGAGATTGTGAACAGCGCGGGCCACTAACTCTTTGCCCGTGCCAGATTCACCGGTAATCAAGACTGAGGATAAGGCTGGAGCAACTTTCTCAATCAGCCGATAAACGGCCAGCATGTTCGGGTTTTTACCGATCATGCCGCCAAAGCCAGACTTGGGTGCGGCTTCGCTGCGTAAGCGGTGGATTTCTCGGATCAGGCCGTAATGTTCTACCGCCTTGCGCACCGAGGCGACCAAAGCCTCATTGGAAAAAGGCTTGGCCAAGTAAGTGAAAGCACCAAGGTGCATAGCCTCGACCGCTTTCCCCACTTCGGCGTAGGCCGTGACCAAGATCACTGGCAAGTGACGGTTAAACTCCTTCAATCGGGCTAAGAGTTCAATGCCGTCCATGCCCGGCATCTTCATGTCCGTCAGCACCAGATCGAGATCGGTTTCGCGGGCGATTTTCAGAGCTGCTGGGCCGCAATCGGCAGTGAAGACCTCGTAGTCCTCATCGCGCAGTAATTCAGAAAGAACAATCAGATAATTCGGCTCATCGTCAACAACAAGTATGGTCTGCATGGTGTAATACTTCCGGGGTCGGGGTTCGAGAAACGCGCAGGCGGTCGCGGATTTGTTCCATAATTGAATCAGGCGGGAAAAAGCCGGTTGCCTTGCCAGCTAATCCCTTGATCCGGCTGTCGCCATGATAATCGCTGCCGCCAGTGACCAGCAGCCGGTGCTGCTTGGCCAGCCCGCTGAAAAGCTGAATCATTTTGAAATTATGGCCGGGGTAGTAAATTTCTACTCCGTCTAAATGCCGCTCGGCTAATTCACGGATCAGCTGCGGCTGCGCTTTCAGTTCTGGATCAATGATGCCGGGATGAGCTAACACTGCCACGCCGCCAGCTTCGTGTATTATAGCAATGGTTTCCGCTGCTGAATAGGCAAATCGGTCGCACCAAGCCGCTTTGTTTCTGCCAAGGTAGAGCGTGAACGCTTGATTCAACGTCTGCACATAGCCCTTGGCCAGCAGCAGACGGGCGATGTGTGGCCTACCGGTCTGACCGCAGCCGGAAAGTCGTTCGGTTTCCTCAGAGGTAATGGCGATGCCCAAACCGTTCAGTTTGGCCAGAATTTTCAGATTGCGCTCGGTGCGACCTTCCTGGAGTTGGGCCAATCCTTCGGCTAATTGTAAATTTTCTACATCTACGCCATAACCAAGGATATGGATACAGCCCTCGCCGTGGCGTGCGCTGAGTTCCAGCCCGCTGATGACGGCGATGCCCTGTTCTTCACCCAATACCACCGCCTCCTGCACACCCTCCACCGTGTCGTGATCAGTTAAAGCAAAACCGGTCAGGCCGCCTGCTACAGCCATGCTGATCAGCTGGGCCGGAGTGGCAGTACCATCGGAATAAACGGAATGAGTGTGGAGATCAACGCACATGTTTTTCTCAAATGCAGAACAGAGCAAAAATAATCAAGCAGAAATGACGCAAGTTAAAGCTCTCACCAACACTTCCTTTATTTGTTATCAACGACCTATAAAAAAACGTTCTACAGCTTCAATGACACGTTCCTGTTGCTGTTCTAACCCAAGCCATAACGGAAGCCTGACAAGCCGTTCTGATATTGCATTTGTTACGGTCAAAAGACCATCAGTACGTCCAAAAGATAATCCCATTGGTGCAGAATGCAGAGGTACATAA
>JAGIXO010000123.1 GCA_026122915.1 Candidatus Electronema nielsenii
GGTCAAAGGAATTTCTTGGTTTGAGGCAAAGGTTTCAATCGTCCGCAACGCTATTCGAGCATATTTGGCGAAACCGATCTATACGCTTGTCCCTATCAATCTTTATGCAACTGCGTAACTCATAATCCATACGCTTTTTTCTCTTTCGCAAAACTTGTTCAACCACGCCGTTTAGACTATACTTGGCGACCAACCTGTTCAACCTTAAACAACAACGGATTGCCTATATGTTCAAGACCCTTTTCTTCGGCCTGATGCTGGCCTTTCTTGCTCTTCTCGCCCCGACTAAGAGCCACGCTGCGCACGGGGTATCTATTGACGGCAAGCTGAAATACCCTGCTGGGTACAGCCAATTTGACTACACCTCTGCGGCAGCAAAAAAAGGCGGCAGCTTGACTCTGCACGATATCGGCAGTTTTGATAAGATGAATCCCTATACTCTCAAGGGAACTCCGCCGTTTGGGCTGGACAGCTTTGTTTTTGAGCCGCTGGCTGTGAGCAGCTTAGACGAACCGTTCGCCGCCTACGGTTTGATTGCCAAGGATATTGAGTTAGCGGCGGATAAGAAATCCGTTACCTTCACCTTGGATGAACGAGCCAAATTTTCTGATGGCAGCCCTGTTACGGCAGAGGATGTCAAGTATTCGATAGACACTCTGAAAAGCGACAAGGCTCATCCTTCGTACCAGATTTATCTTCAAGATATCAGCAATGCGGAGATTCTTGAGCCGCTGAAGATTCGCTTCAATTTCGCCAAAGTCAATCGCGAACTGCACATGCTTGCGGCCCAGCTGCCAGTGCTGAACAAGAAATATTACGAGAAGAACGGCTTTGGCGAGGACAGTAAGGCGGACCCTATGCTGCCGCCGGTCGGCTCTGGACCGTACCTTGTCAAAGAGGTTAATCCGGGCAAAGCTATTACCTATGCTCGCAACCCAAACTACTGGGCTGCTGATCATCCTGCCCGTAAGGGTATGTTCAACTTCGACACGGTGACGGTCAAGTATTTCAAGGATCAGATCGTCGGCGTGGAGGCATTTAAGGCAGGCGAGTTCGACTACATGTGGGTAAACGTGGCTAAGCAATGGCAGCGCGACCTTACAGGCCGTCAGTTCGACAGTGGCAAGCTACTGAGGAAGGAGTTTCCGCACAACAACAACGCGGGAATGCAGGGATTTCTCTTCAACACTCGGCGACCTTTCTTCAACGACCGTAAAGTGCGGCAAGCACTCGGCTTGGCCTTTGATTTTGAATGGGCCAACAGCTCCTTGTTCTTCAACCAATACACCCGGAACAATTCCTATTTCAGCAACTCCGAGCTGGCGGCAACCGGGCTACCCAGTGAAGCCGAACTGAAGCTGCTCAAGCCCTTGCAGGAGAAATATCCTGAGGCAATGCCGCCAGAGGTTTTTACTCAGCCGTTAGTTGCGCCGAGCACCACGCCGCCGAACAGTCTGCGCGGCAATCTCAAGCTGGCCCAACAGATGCTGACTGAACAGGGCTGGCAGATCAAGGACGGTGTGCTGACTGGTAAGGACGGCACTAAGTTCGAGTTTGAGATACTCCTCTCCGGCTCTTTCTTCGACCGGGTCATGGCCCCTTATGTGAAAAACTTGGAAAAGCTGGGCATTAAGGCTAAGTACCGACTGATTGACCCAGCTCTGTATGAAGACCGAATCAAGAGTTTCAATTTCGATATGATCGTGCATAGCTTTAGCCAGTCGCAGTCTCCGGGCAATGAACAGCGGGACAACTGGGCCTCGTCTTCTGCCTCGCACCAAGGTTCAGGCAATGTAGCCGGAGTGCAATCACCGATAGTGGACAGCTTAGTCGATTCATTAATCTATGCTCAAAGCCAAGACGAGCTGACTGCGGCCTGCAAAGCCTTGGATCGGGTGCTGTGGTACGGCTATTATGTCGTCCCCAACTGGTATTTGGCGTATCATCGGGTGGCCTTTGCCAGCAAGCTCAAGCTGCCGGAGAAACTGCCGCTCTACTACAATCCCTATCAGCAGCTCTGGACGTGGTGGACAGAGGAAGGCAAGTAGTGGCAATGGAGGCGATAACCTTGTTTCTGCCTGATCTGGCTGCCACAGCCGAGCTGGGCCGTCAGTTAGGCAGGAAGGCGAAGAATGGTGATGTCATCCTCTTGTACGGCGGGCTTGGGGTTGGTAAAACTACCCTCACCCAAGCCATTGCCGCTGGGCTGGAGGTATCGCCGGATCAGTATGTCAGCAGTCCATCCTTTGCTCTTCTGCATGAATACCGAGGCCGTCTGCCGCTCTTTCATCTTGATTGCTACCGGTTAGCAGGTGAGGAGGATATGGAAGGGGCAGGATTAGCTGAATACATCGGCAGAACCGGCCTGACCGTGATTGAATGGCCGGAACGACTGGGTAGCCTGCGGCCTGCGGAACGGTTAGATATTTTTTTGAAGATAGACAAAGAAAGCGGGAGGATATGCAGAATGGAGGCGTGGGGGAACGATTGAGATGAACTTTAAAGCTGACTGTTCCAGCTCACTGCCCCGTTAAGCGATCTATTTTTGCTCATATTGATTGAATTGTTACAATGTGCGGTATCTAAAAGGAGCGCAGCATGAAACCACTGATGCGGAAAACCGTTCTCTCCATCGGCGGCACTCTTGTCGCTGTCCTGCTCTTCCTGTCTCCTGCCCTGCGCCTGCCGGTCTTGGATGACGCAGCGGATGCCTACTTCAAAACCGCGATCACCAAAGCCGGATTGTCCTACGCTACCTGCCGAGTGATCAACGCCTCGGTCTCGATTATCGAAGAATCCAGCCTAGATCTCCAGCCAGCTGGGGTCGGCGTGTCCTTGGCCGTCGGGCAGGCTCTTGATCCTATCGATGACCTGACCGAGCGAGTCTCTGATGTCTTACTCACGGCAGTCACGTCGCTGGGCGTGCAGAAGATAGCCTACGAAATAGGCATTTCCCTTGCCCCGCCTGCGCTCGCTGTCTTTCTGCTTACCCTCTCGTTGTTGCTATGGTTCGGTAATGACAGAATAAAATTAGTGCAGAAAACAATCATGCGCTTCGCCCTGCTGATTGTTATTGCTCGTTTCTGCCTGCCGATTTCATCATTGGTGAATGAATTTGTCAATCAGCATTTCTTCAACCCACGCATTGAGCAGGTCGACAAGAATCTCAGCACCAGCTCGGCTGGGTTTGACAAGCTGAAGGATTTTAATCTCCCTGAACACAGCATACTCGGCACGGCCTCGCTGCTTAGGCAAAAATCATCGGAACTTGGCGAAGCATTTACAGAAGTCAGCAAGAACATGGGCAGCTTGACGGAGAACCTGCTCCAGCTCGCCTTCCTCTATCTTGGCATCTTCTTGATTCAGGTAATCGTTCTGCCGCTGCTGGCTTTTTTCTTTTTAGTGAAAACCGCCAATGCCCTCTTCGGTACCAATCTCCCTCTGACGGCGGTTCCTTCCTCAAACACTGACTGACCAAGTTAGACCCCCGCCCGCAGTTCAGGGGTGTTTTTTGGTCACAGGCCGCATCCGCAAGGTTACTGCGCCATCTTCTGCTCGGATATCAAGCGGCAGCATCCGCAACTGTACCTTGCTGGAGCCAATTTGGCCGGACAGCGGCATAACGTTGTGCAGCGGCACTTCATATTCTTTGCTTAGGCTATTGAGGAGGGCCAGTAATGCCTCGTCGGAATCATTGCTACCGGGGTTTGCCCGCTGAAAACGTGGCGTGAGCAGAAGCAGCTGGTGGGCTGAGTTAAAGCGTAGATCAACATCACAGATGACCGGCAGCACCAAGCTGCCCAGCTTCACTTGGATGTCCTGATTGCCAACATTGGCATTCATGGTCATGTTACGACCTGAGAGCTGGCCGCTGATCCGTATCCGCCCGCTGCCTATGCTCAGGCTGTCGATGGAATCAAGAGTGACAGTGCCTTGGAATTGCTTGCCGCCGTCATGTTCAATCGGCAGCGGCAGGATCCCGCTCAACGCTTGATACAGGGCTGCTTCTGGCAGGACGACCGTTATAGGCGGCACTTGGGATTTTCTGGCCGATTGAGGCCGGACTATTGTTGCAGCTTGCTTTTTTTTTGGGGCTTGGGTAGCAGAAGATTGTTCTGGTGCTGCTGAAGCAAGGGCAGGAGCGCAGACCAGTACGAATAAGGCGGCGCAGCGAAGTAAAGCAGTCATAGTTATAACATGTTGAAAGGAAGGGATCGGCTCAAAGAACCGTTTCTTGCTGCAATGAGGCAACATCTTGTTGTATAGTAATACGTTTTGCGGAGAGTGCAACCGACCAGATGAGCAGGAGCAAAAAAATCCCGACCTTAGAATAGACCTCTTGCATAAGTCATGCGCAATCAATTGTTCGCTCCATGTTATAGACGGATGCGATCAAACTGAAACGAAGACCGAAACGTTTTCTCCTGATCGCCCGCGCAAAATGCGAAACACTTTGAGTTTACAAAAAATATAGTATT
>JAGIXO010000124.1 GCA_026122915.1 Candidatus Electronema nielsenii
TCGCAAGGCGGAGCTGCTCCCCGTCCGCAGTCCTCATCACCCAGACCTCCCCGTGTAGCCGCTAATGCAGCTCCGGGTGCGGCAGCGGTCACTCCTGATGCCTCTAAGAACAAAAAAAGAGGCAAACGGGTAGTGACGGTTAGCGCGGAAGAGGACAGTCGAGCTAAAAAGAGCGGCGGCAAAGGCGGTGGACGCGGCAAAGGCCGATCACCGCAGGCATTTAGCGGTGCAGGCGGCGACGACATGCCCTATCAAGGTCGTCGTAAAAAGGACAAACGCGCCAAAAGCAAGCCGCAGCCAGTCCCAGTTGCTGAAACCAAGGCGATCAAGCGGCGGATCACCGTTTTCGAGACCATCAGTGTTGGCGACTTGGCCAAGCGGATGGGTGTCAAGGCGGGCGAAATCATCGCCAAATTGATGCGTCTTGGTGTATTAGCCACGCTCAATCAGTCGTTAGACGTTGACACGGCTGCATTAGTCGCAGCGGACTTCGGTTACGAGGTCGGCCAAGGCATGACCGAGGAGCTGGGCGTTGAGGCATTGCAGGCAGCGGAAGAAACCGGTGGCGAGAAAAAGCCCCGCTTCCCGGTGGTCACGGTCATGGGTCATGTCGATCACGGCAAAACCTCCATCCTTGATGCCATTCGCAGAACGGATGTAGCCGCTGGTGAAGCAGGCGGTATCACTCAGCATATCGGTGCTTATCATGTGCAAGCACCCTCTGGTGATATCACCTTTGTTGATACTCCTGGTCATGCCGCTTTCACCGAAATGCGCTCTCGCGGTGCAAAAGTCACGGATATCGTCGTGCTGGTGGTTGCAGCAGACGACGGCGTGATGGAGCAGACCAAAGAGGCCATTGCTCATGCTAAGGCCGCTGACGTGCCGATTGTCGTGGCAATCAACAAAATTGACAAGGACAACGCCGACCCAGCGCGGGTTATCCGCGAGTTGGGTGATTTTGGTTTGATCCCAGAGGCATGGGGCGGCAGCACCATTTTCTGTGAAACTTCGGCCAAAAAAGGTATCGGCATCCCAGAACTGTTAGAGAATATTCAGCTTCAGGCGGAAATTCTCGAATTAACGGTCGATCATGCCCGAAAAGCACGCGGGGCAGTCATTGAGGCCCAGCTGCACAAAGGCCGAGGTCCGGTAGCCACGGTGCTGGTGCAGGAAGGTACTCTGCGGCCTGGCGATTATTTCATTGCGGGTCAGTTTAGCGGCAAAGTGCGTAGCTTGATGAACGAACGCGGCGAGCAGGTCACTGAGGCCGGACCGTCGATTCCGGTTGAGGTGCAGGGACTGTCCGGTGTGCCACAAGCGGGCGACGAGTTCATGGTGGTCAAGGATGAGAAGATGGCCAAGGCCGTTTCTGATGCGCGACAGCTCAAGATGCGCGAGTCAGAGCTGGCCTCAGCCTCCAAGGTTTCCTTGGATAACCTCTTTGAGAAGATGGCCGAGCAGAGCGTGAAAGAGCTGCGGGTCATTCTGCGAGCCGATGTACAGGGTACGTTGCAGGCATTTGGACAAGCGGCTGAAAATCTCTCAACCGCTGCGGTGCGCGTGCGAGTGCTGCACGAAGGTGCCGGTGCCATCACTGAGAACGACATTCATTTAGCTTCAGCTTCAGAGGCGATCATTATCGGTTTCAATATTCGTCCTGCCGCCAGAATCAAAGAACTGGCAGAAAAAGAACATGTGGACATCCGTACCTATGATGTTATCTACCATGCTCTTGAGGATATTGAGAAGGCGATGGCCGGTATGCTCGATCCCGAACTGCGGGAGCGGGTCATCGGCTCTGCCGAGGTGCGTGAGACCTTTACGGTACCCAAGGTCGGTACCATTGCTGGCTGCATCGTGAGCGAAGGCAAAATCGAGCGCAGTGCCCATGTTCGGGTCTTGCGCGAGTCGGTAGTCATTTTCACCGGTAAGATTGTTTCCCTCCGCCGCTTCAAAGACGATGTGAAAGATGTAGCCGCAGGGTATGAGTGCGGCATCGGGGTGGAAAAATACAATGACATCAAGGTTGGCGACACGTTGGAAGCTTTCCACGTGGATAAAGTTGCAGCCACGTTGTAGTAAGGAGGACAGGATTTCCTGCATTGTACGATGAGGCAAGAATTCGATTTCACCCTGCCCGGTCTGGGTAAGCCAAAAAGCTCGCGCCCAGACCGAGTGGCTGAGGCCGTGATGCAGGAGCTGTCTGTGCTGCTGCGTCAGGATGTGCGTGATGCCCGACTGACCAGAGTGGCGTACTCCAGAGTACAGGTAACTCCTGATCTGAAGCAGGCCAAAATTTGGTTCACCGTGCCGGAAGGGAGTAGTTCAGCCGAGGTTCTCAAAGCTCTGCGGAACGCCAGCGGATTTTTCCGCTCTCATCTCGCCAAAACCCTGAACATGCGCTGCACCCCGGCACTGCTCTTCTTCTACGACCGACAGAGCGAGGAAGTTGAACGATTAGAGCGGCTATTTCGGCAGATCAACAAAGAAAGGCCAAAAGAGAGCAGCGAAGAAGACCGTGAATAGAAAGTCAGCTCGGCAGGCCATAGAAGCCGTGCAAAATATCGTGCTGGCGACCCACGTCCGCCCCGATGGCGATGCGCTGGGTTCCTTGTTTGGTCTTGCCAATATTCTTACCATGATGGGCAAGCAGACGGTTTGTTATTTGGAAGAACCGCCTGTAGAGGTGTACAGCAGCCTTGCCGCTGGGGCGCGGATTGAGATGGATATCAATCGTATCCGTGCTTTTGTTGAGGAATGCGGAGCAGATATCATGGGTATTTGCTTAGACTGCGGCGATCTGCCCAGATTAGGCAAACACGGAGCCGCGTTGCGCGAGATCAAACCGTTTTTAGTCATTGATCATCACCAGAGCAACGCAGGCTTTGGCGATCTTCACTGGATTGAGCCGCATCGCTCCTCAACTGGTGAGATGATTTATGATTTATCGGTGGAGTTGGGCGTGGCGGACAGCATCTCCCAAGAAGCTGCTGAATGCCTCTATACCGCGCTTGTTACTGACACCGGCTCCTTTCAGTACGACTGCACTTCCGCTCACACCTTTGCGGTGGCTGGGCGGTTGCTCACTCGGGGAGTTCGACCTGCCGCAATCAGTCAGCGTCTCTACGACAACGCTTCCTTTGGCAGCCTGCAGCTCATGCAGTTGGTGCTTTCCACCCTCCAAACATTTTTCGACGATCAGGTCGCGATCATTCAGGTTTCCCGAAAAATGCTTCAAACCACCGGCACTGATTATGAAGACTGCGACAATCTGATCAACTTTCCTCGCTCAATCCGAGCGGTGCGGGCTGCTGTCTTTCTTAAAGAACGGAAAGATGATGAAGTTTCGGTCAGTATCCGAGCTAAGGGTGATTGTGATGTGGCTTGGGCTGCGGCTCAGTTTGCCGGCGGTGGCCACAAAAATGCCGCTGGTTTTCGTATGACCGGGCGCAGCATGGAGCAAGTGCGTGATATGCTCCTGCCGGTGCTGGAACAAGCTCTGCGGCAAGGCAAACAGTGAGTTTAGCCGCCGCCGTCGGGGTTTTTCTAATTGATAAACCGGTCGGAGTTACCTCTTTTGCTGTGGTGCAAAAACTACGGCGACTGCTGGGGATTAAAAAAGTTGGACATGCAGGTACGTTAGACCCCTTTGCCAGCGGCTTGCTGATTCTGTGTACCGGGCGGGAAGCCACCAAGCACATTGATGCGTTTATGACAGGCCGTAAGACCTATCAGGCCGTCCTTCAGTTAGGCCAAGAAACAGAAACCCTTGACCCAGAAGGCTCCGTGACAGCAGTTAGGCCGGTGCCAGAGCTGACTTCGGAGAATATCGCCGCGCTGCTGCCAGAGTTTGTTGGCCCGCAGTTACAAGCTCCGCCCGCCTATTCAGCAGCCAAGCACCAAGGCAAGCCGCTCTATCATTATGCCCGTCAAGGTATCATGATTGAAAAGGCGGCCAAGCCGATTGAAATTTACAGCCTCGATCTGAACGGGTATGATGCGAATACAGCTCGGCTGTCGTTCACAGTTTCATGTAGCCGGGGTACATATATCAGGGTACTTGCCGCAGACATAGGCCGTAAGATCGGCTGCGGGGCACATCTGACTGATCTACGGCGTACCCGCAGCGGTGGTTTTGCGGTGGAAGAGGCGTTTGACGGTGGATTGCTTTTCTCCGAAGGTATTACACAGACCGCGCTCTTAGCAGGGATGTTGACCGTTGAGCAGGCGCTGGCGGCGACAAAAGAAAAAACATTGCAGTGAGAAGACTGTTCCGCAGCGGGCGGAAACAGCGGATTGTCTCCCGCATCTCATTCCTCGGGTGCGGATCAGTAGGCAATTGTATCCAGACTCCGGCGAGGCTGAGGAAGCGCAGGCTTTGCCGACAGCAGAAGGACAACACCTTTTTGGGAGGCCGATTATGGCACAAAGCACAGTAAAGAAAAAAGAGC
>JAGIXO010000125.1 GCA_026122915.1 Candidatus Electronema nielsenii
GGGCAATTCATGAATTGCCCCTTGAACAAAAAATGTTCCTCTGAAGAATAAACGCACAATCTCTATCGTTCCAGCAAGATATCAACAGAAATTCTGCTCGCCCGATGTTGTCGCAGTTGCAAGCATCTTGACAAGTTGCGCAATTCATGTGAAGTAGAGCAGAATCAATTCAAACATCAGCTTTTCAGCATATTCACTTCTTCAACACCAACTAAGGAGCAACGCAGATGGCACTGACGGTAAAAGCAATCGCCGAGAGCATCAACATCATGGGCAAACGAAGCGGCGCAGCCATGAAAGAGCGCATTCAAGGGCCGATTCAGGAAATGGCCCGCGAGGAGACTGAAGCCGGAGCATCGTATCTTGACCTCAACATCGGGCCAGCCCGTAAAGACGGCATAGAGCTGATGCCGTGGATGGTTGAGACGGTGCAGAATACTCTTGCTACTCCGCTTTGCTTAGATACCACCAACACTGCTGCTATGATCGCAGGCTTTCAGGTGGTGAAAAACAAGACCGCAGCAATCATGAACTCCATCTCCGCCCAACCAGAGCGCATGGAGAAGCTGATTCCGGCAGCTGCTGAGGCAGGCTGCAATGTTATCGCTCTGCTTTGGGGGCCAGAGGGAATGCCTCGTGACTCCAACGAGCGAGCAGCAATGGCGGTTGATTTGATGATGGCACTCAACGGGGCAGGAATCCCTAATGAGAAGATTCTTTTTGATCCCATTGGCACCCCTATCACCCTTGGTGCGGATCAGATCGCTTCTGGGTTAGAATTCATGATGATGTTGCAGGAAATTGCGCCAGGCTCAGGCTCTACAGTCGGACTGTCCAACGTCTCCAATGGTGTAGCCGAACATCTGCGCAAGTACCTTGACCGCACCTATTTGATCATGCTGATGAAATACGGCATCAGCACTGCCATTGTCAATGCGTATGATAAAGAACTGATGGCTATTTGTCGGGGCGAGCGGCAGGATTTGGTAGATATGGTTCACGGCATGATGGACGGTGATGATCCTGACTCCTCAGCCTTGACCGGAACAGCCTTGGAGCATTACAAAACCTACAAGGTATTGTCTGGGCAAGCTGTGTTCTCTGAGTCTTGGCTGACGCTGTAACAGATCGAAAAGGGAGCAGGCGTAGAGCTTGCTCCTTCTTGTTAGAAAAGCAATCAACAGGTTGTTCAAGGGAACTATATGAAGGCAAATGCCCTACGGAAACCGCTGATCAATACGGCGGTTGTTCTGGTATTTTTTATCGTGCTGCTCTCGATCAGCATCGCCAACCCAGCAACAACAGCACTGGGTTCTTTTGGGTTGATCATTCTTGCTGGCCTCCGCGCTCTCCAGCTCTTTGTTGGTTTATCTGTCGCGTTGATTTTCTGTTTGGCCTTCCTCTTTGCCATCTTTTTCGGTGCAGTCGCTTTGGCAAACCCGGATACCGCTGCCCGTATGTACGGAGAATTTCGTCAGACACTCGCTGCTTGGCTTGGCGAGATCATACCTGCTTGCAAAAAAAAAACACAGCAGCACGTCGATCTTGAACCAATGCGCCAAGAATTGAAACAGGAACTTCAAGCTGATCTTGCGGCTATTCAGACTCAGCTGCACGCCACCAGAGAACTGTTGGGCGGTAAAATTGAGCAGCTTTCTCACCGGATTGACGTGCTGGAAACAATGACCGCCCAGATGGCTAACACGGGCGAAGTGGAAGCTCTGAGCAAGGAAGTGAAGGGTGCGGTGGCCTCGTTGGCTGGGATTGAGGGTGCAGTGAACAGCATGAAAGTCTGCGTCGAGCAAACAGCCCAGCAGATTCTTCAGATGTCACCAGAAAAAGTTCTCGGTGACGTGCCAGAGCGACTGCGGACGCTGGAGCAACAACAGCCAAAGGTGATCGACATCACCCCGTTAGAAAAAGACATCGCGGTCATGCAGCAGGAGTTAGCTTCTGTGCGGGAGAAGGCCGATAAAGTTCTGCTTGCTGCTGCTCCTGAAACCGTGCTTGTGCAAGAGCCAGTGCTAAATGCTGTCGCAGAAGAACCAGAACAGGTGGCGGCACAGCAGGCAGAGGTACAGACAGGTTCAGCAGGGGAAGAGCATCGGATACTCAGCTATTTCGATAACCATGCAGACAAGCAGAAATTTATCGAATTAGCTGAGGCAGCGTTAGAGAAAGGCTTGAATCACAAGCAAGTGATTGATTATTTAGTCAGAGGATTAGGGCAGCAGAAAGGGAAGATCATCAGCTCGCATCCATCACTGATTAAAGACTACATCAAAAGCTGTCGGCGGAACGACTAATCCCAGCAGAGATCAGCACGAGAAGCGGAAGAGGTGACCCGATCTCTTCCGCTTTGTTTTGTTCAATCACAGCAAGAGCAAGAACACTGTTCTCGGTGTTCCTCTTCTGTATGGGCCATGCCCTGTGTTGGTAGAATTTTCTGCACAAACGCCTGCCAGCCTGCTGGGGCTTCAGCAATATTAAAGCCTACATCAACCAAAATACCATTATTTCTTCGCCAGCGCGGGGCAACTTTCAGCTTATAACAAGGTGCATCTGATCCACCAGAAACCACGACGCTGTATTTCTTTCCTGCTTCAGCAAACTTGTCAGGCAGATCGTTGAGTCGCAAGCCATCTATCGACACATCTTCCACCATGCCGCCGTAGATAAAGTGTCCATCCGCAATATCGGCAATATATCCCTTGAGTTTCGCTCTGTTCTGCTGTCGCTTTTCAACTGTCTCCTCCATCGTACCCTCTCCCTTGGTAGTGATGATTATACGTTGCTCTCAGCAATCAACTCGTTAAATGAATCAATTGACGGGTAATGCGCTGAATAGCTGACTGGCCTGCGACTGCTGGGTCGAGCAATGTGAATGAGGCAGCCAATGCCATGTTTATCTGCTGTTCGTAGCACCTTCTGGGTATCATCGGCCAGCAGCGAGCGGGCTGGATCGAACTGAAGCAGCTCTTGCAGCTGGTGCCAAAACTGCGGTTCCTCCTTAGCAAAGCCCACCTCATCAGCGCAGATCAAGCGGTCAAACCAGCCGCTGATATCTGCTTTATCGAGCTTGATCGCTAAGGTGCGCGGATGAGCGTTGGTCACAAGATAGAGTTTCTTGCCTAACTTACGACAGAAGGCAAGAAACTCTGGCACATGCGGATGCACATCAATCAGATGATCAATCCGCATCTTTAATTCGGGGATATCTAAGTTCAGTTCGCGCGACCAGTGTTCTATATCCGACCACTGGAGCGAGTTCTCTGCTTGCCGATAGCGTTCCATCAGCTCAACAGCAGCCTCTTCCACGGATATATCATGAACTAAGCTGTAATGCTCCGGCAGGTAAACTTCCCAGAAGTAATCATCAAAGTGCTTATCCAAGAGGGTGCCGTCCATGTCGAGCATGACCGTATCAATGGCATCCCAAGGAACGTGTGCTGGTATTTTGATAGAACTGTGCATAATAAGGCTATTATATCTATGGTATCTTTTTTTGTACAGGGCTTATTGAGGCTGTTCTGATTGCACCAAGGGCAATACTACTTAGTACCAGCCTGCTCGGTATCAGTATGCTGATGCAGAGCGAGTCAGCAGGCTGTGACGATAAACATGCGCCTCGGCATACAGAGCATATGCGGAGGCTCATACGAGGTGTATGCGGAGGCGCATACGGAGCGTATGCCGAGGCGCATGTTTTTCGTGAAGCCCTCCTCGGTCTTGATGAGCCGGGTGCCTCATAGATGCGGTTCACGAACCGTTCTTACTTGCCCCGCAGCTTGCCGTCTTGTCATTTCGACCGCAGGGAGAAATCTCAGGGCGTGGGTGCAGGAGATTCCTCGCTACGCTCGGAATGACAACCCGTCCCTACTTGCCCCTCAGCTTGGCGCGAATATCTTCCAATGCCTCGCGCCATTCTTCCAGCTTAGGATGGCCAAGCTCTTCCGCAAGCTGCACAGCTCGGCTGATGTATGGCTCCGCCTTGCGCAGGTCACCCTGATCTTGGTAAGTGCGCCCGATATTCCAGCTTGTCTCTGCTTCCTGCTTCCTGTTGCCAACCTCTTGGCTGATGGCAAGGCTCTGCTCCAGATGCTTCAGGGCGGCAGTATAGTCGCCCCGTGCATCGTAAATCAGACCCATGTTGTTCAGCGTTGTGCCTTCCATTGCCCTGTTGCCGACTTCCCGGTGAATGACAAGGCTCTGCTCTAAATACGTCAGGGTAGTGGGGTAGTCGCCCCGTATTCGGTGAATCTCGCCGATGTTGTTCAGCGTTGTGCCTTCCCCTGCCTTGTCGCCAATCTCCCGGCTGATGGCAAGGCTCTGCTCTAAATACTTCAGGGCAGTGGTGTAGTCGCCTCGCGCAGAGTAAATCAGGCCGATGTTGTTCAGCGTTGTGCCTTCCCCTTCCTTGTCGCCAATCTCCCGGCTGATGGCAAGGCAGGG
>JAGIXO010000126.1 GCA_026122915.1 Candidatus Electronema nielsenii
TGGCACTCACGCAGAGCTGTTTGAGTGAAAGGCTGTCTCAAGCTGCCCGGCTGTGAAATGATCGGACAAGCTGGGCCGACCACTCCCCGCCCCGCAATGGCCGCATTCCTTCGGCGTTGAGACAGTCAGCTATAGCCTGATAGGTTGACGGCTTGCCCTGATTTCTGGGTTTTCTCCGCATTTTTTTGATAATCTTCAAAATTTCTTCCTTCCGCTCCGGCTCAACCTCTTCCCAGCCCTTCGCCCCTTCGCACTTGCCATTCTCCGCCCGCTTCCGCTCTCTGGCCTTGGCGAGCCGATTCACCAAAAGCGATTTCTCCAGCTCGGCAAACACACCCTGAATCTGGATGACCGCCTTTTTCATCGGGTCGGCCTTGACCGCTTCCGTGACATTCTCCCCGGTTGAGGCGTTCCAAAGGGTGATTCCCTTGGCGGCCAGATAGACAAGGAGCTGCTCCTGCACCACGTATTCACGCGCCAGCCGGTCGAGCCGCTCCACGATCACCGCCCGCACCCCGTTGGAGAGTATCGCGGTCAGCATCTCCTGAAACGCCGGGCGGTCTTCCTCGCCTTTCGCGCCGGAGATTCCCCGTTCCTCATAGAAGCGGGGAATCACGATTCCAGCCTGATCCGCAAAGCGGCTGATCAATTCCCGCTGCCGGTCGAACCCGTCGCCGTCAACCTGTCCCGTGCCGCTCACTCGCAGATAACCGTATGCCTTGATCATGTTTTTTCCTCCCGTAGCCGTTAAATTATAACGGCATAATACCACGAATCAGAAGAGTAAATCAATACTATTTAAATTTATTCTAAGGAATGAGTTTAGAAGGTACAGTTCAAAAATTTAAACTTTACCCAAAACAGCGCGGCTCCCTCCTGCGGGCGGATGTATTTTCGGACACTGCAAAGGAGGCGATGCAAGGCCAGTATCCGGCATCTGATTTGCACTTCTTTGCCGCGTCTTTCGATCAAAACGACATAAACGCCATGAGATTCAATTTCAGCAGCCAAATGTCAAACCCTACAGGCCGATTGCTGATCGTTGAGATTTGGGCCTGAAAGATGCCTTCTCGAACGTGCTATATATACAGTGTGAAGTCTATCTTTTTTATAGTGGGTAATAGCAAGCCCGGCCTCCTGCTGATCGTCTGCCTGTACTTGCGTTTGCGAAACCCGCAGGGGGCTGTAGGTTTGCCTGTAGGTTTGCTTCCACGCCCCGAAACCCCGACTGTCTGGAGGTGGCAAGTACGCAGCCCGCTGGTACGAACTACGAGGCATCTATTGCGCCTCGTAGTTCACCTCGTACTAAATTTCCATCTGCAAATTTTATAAATATTCCAACAGATTGACAGTATCAGCACTTGACAGCCGCTGGTACGAGTTCAGCATTTTTTGACGGTCGTACTTCGCACCTCGCACCAAATTTTTCAGCATGACTGACAGCTTCCGAAACCCGCAGGGGTGCAGGTTTGCCTGTAGGTTTGCTTCCGCCGTCCGGCTCGGCAAGGAGCCGGTGCGCTTCCATGCCTCGAAAACCAGACAAATCTGGAGGCGAGTTACGCAGCCCGCTGGTTCGAGTTCGGGCCTCGAACCTAACTGCGAACTTCACCTCGAACTAAATTTTTCAGCGTGACTGACCGGCCCCCGGCCTCCTGCTGATCTCGGCTTGCGCTTGCGAAAGCCGCACCCCTGCGGGTTTGCTTCTGCCTTCCGGGTCGGCAATCAGTTTCGCCAGTCCGCCTATACCCGCATTTTTTCCATTCGGCTCTTATAGCAGGAGGCATATTGAAACGCAAAAAAGCCTAATATTCTGGGATTACTGGCAAACGTGAAATCGACCTCGAAAATATACCCTCTTTCATACCCACTTTCTGCGAATCTGTGAGCAGGTTTCTTGCGGCTGGTTGCACACCGTAGAAGAGAGGCCACCTCTGCCAGTCATCCAAGCTGCGCTGATCGACCCGGCACAGGCTTTTATTCTTGGAACCTGTGCCGAAAATAAACAAAAAAATCAATATGATTTGATGCTATTTTTCGTCCGGCACAGGCTTTCAGGCTCAAAACCGCAAAAATTGACAAAATATATGCGCAGACGAAAATGCCCTCGGCTCTTCCTTCCTCTCTCTATTTTTTTACTTTTTTCATAAAAAGCCTGTGATGCTTGTGATGCTTGTGATGCTTGTGATGCTTGTGATGCTTGTGATGCTTGTGATGCTTGTGCCGCAATGGTGTTTCCGGCTCAATCGGCTCCGCTTGAATTGGCAGCGGACAAAAAAAAGCAGTCCAGCTCCGGTGGCCTAAGCAGTCCACTCTCTCTGTGCTGCGTCAAGTGATGTTCTTGCGCTTCCGCGCAGATGGAAAAAGCTGCTAAGGCAGATTAGGCAGGGGAGGATAAAACTGTGCGGAGTGCGTAATACAGGGCCGTTTCGCCGCAGGAGCCGTCCTTAGTCTGCTGCTCCGATTTTTGGGCGCAGGTGTCCAGCCGTTCGCTGGGAACGTATTTGAAAGATGTCCAGCGCAGGTTAAAAAACCTGTGCCGACCGGCTCAGAGCAAGCTGAAAGATGCTGTTAAAAGGGCAAAGGCTCCACGACCGAATCATTGAAAGGGATGCCCGTGCAATTCGTGAAAGCCATTCTCAATTCGTACAGATCAGGCACTTCAACAGTCCTGCGTCTTGTTTTGCCAATCCATCTCTGATGCTGCTTCAAGTCAGGCCAGAATTTTCTTGTCTGCTGCCAGAAGGAGTTGTTTTTCACTGGATGCCGTCGCCGTTTCATGAATACTTCTTGAAATTCGGTTTCGATTTCCTCTTTTATGGCCTCATACGGCCATTGATCAGGCTGAATTCTTTCATCCTCTGGGACGTTTTCATCCTCATACCGAGACAGACGCGGCCCGCCAGTTTCTAAATGACTGAGCATGAATCCTCTGTCTAAGGTGTTGTACCAATGCTCCATGACCGGCCCAAGAGTCTCCAGCTTCTGCCTGATCAGCCTTCGGTCTGCGGCACATCGCGCAGGTTCACCGCGCTGCAATCCCATTGCAGCAGATCGTGCATCATCGCTTCATAGCCGCCGTTCTCCATCTGCGCATAGAGCTTGTTAAAGAAATCATGCGTCATGTAGGGCTTTTTCTCTATATCCAAAACAAAGAACCGCCGCTCATCCTCTGATGCTGGCACTGCCCATTCCTCATTGGAAGCAATTATCAAGTTGACGTGATTTTTCATCGTCATCTTGTCAATGCCCTTCGGCTCAAAATCAAGCGTCGGCTCGGTGATGAGTGCTTTCAGCCGCCCTTCCGCCTGCTTGTCACCGCCCCAGACAGCCTCATCTGCAAACACAAGCAGAGCTTTTGCAAGGTGCATGTTGAAATCTCCGGTCAGTCCTTTATTGGATGAGACCGGCACGAAGGCTTCTCCGAACAGCTTGCCAAAAGCATTGGCAAACATGCCTTTACCAACGCCTTTGCCGCCGCGCAGGACAATAGCCGATCCGGGCCGCTTGCCGCCGGGGTCTTGGATGATGCGGGCCATCCACGTCATCAGGTAGCGGTAATGCTCTTCGTTGCCGCCGCAAAGCCCTTCTTTGATATGCTGCCGCAAAAAGCTCCAGTCGCCGGGCCTTGGCTTGATTGCAAATCCTTGGAACAGGTTGTAGCTTGTCGGCGAAATCCTGCCGTCTGGCGCGAAAACAACAGAATCATAACTGCGTCGGCCTTCCCACTCCATCCATGTCTTGATCAGCTTGGCCTTCCGCAGCTTCCGATCGGAGTCATAGACAAGGCATTTCCTGTTGGCATGGTAGTCTGCGAAAGAATGCTTGTCGGCGAACTCCACGGAATTGAAGCCCATCGCTTCGTTGCAGTATTCATGCAGCACCCGGAACTTGCCGGAGAGCAGGCAGGCCGCGTACTGCTCGTTCAGCTCCTGAAGCTGGCGCAGGGTCTCGGCAGGATATTCCTCCTGAAAAGCCTGTGATGCCTGTGCCGGACTATGTTTTTGTTCATCTTTTTCCTGTGCCAGCAGCAGCTCCGGCCTGATGCCGAGCTGTTCCGCCCAATGCGCGGCCATAAGCTCTTTTTCCGCCTGCGCAGGAACCTGCTTCACTAATTCCGCCAGCTCCGCCATGACGCTTTTTTTACCGTCCAGCGTCGGGCCATGCTCTTTAACCAAGGCATCAAAGACAAACTCCGGCAGCGGCTGCGCCGTGCTGATCAGCTCCTGCGCCACTGCCATACGCTCAGTAGGGATGGGACACGTGGCGGTGTTCTCTGGATAAAGGCTGCGCTCGGTACTGATCCAATCGGGGCACTCTGAGGCGGCGGGGCACTGTTGTCTTTGCAGAAGAAAGGAGGCATAGTGCGGTTTGAGCAGTTCCTTTCCTT
>JAGIXO010000127.1 GCA_026122915.1 Candidatus Electronema nielsenii
ATTGCCCTCTTGCACAGATGACGCAAGCTGTTTGACAGCTGCGCTGCTCTCCTTTATACTGCTGCCCAAACAGGTCTTCTCAACTCTCTCCAAGGAAAGAACATGGCGAAAACAGTGCTGGTCACTGGCGGCTGCGGCTTCATCGGCGTGAACTTCGTCCGCCTGCTTGTAGCGGAGCGGCAGGACTGGCGGGTGATCAATCTCGACAAGCTGACCTACGCGGGCAATTTGCAGAGCCTTGCCGACATCGGCGGCCATCCGAACTACACATTCATCAAGGGCGACATCTGCGACAGCGCGTTGCTGGACAGGCTGTTCCGCGAGCACAACATCGACACTGTGGCCCATTTCGCCGCCGAGTCGCATGTTGACCGTTCGATCACCGGCCCGGCGGAGTTCATTCAGACCAATGTCGTCGGCACCTTCACCTTGCTGGAGGCGGCGAAAAAGCACTGGTCGGGCAAAAGCGAGGGCTGCCGCTTTCTCCACGTCAGCACGGACGAGGTCTTCGGCTCGCTCGGCGCAACCGGCTTCTTCACTGAGGAGACCGCCTACGATCCGCGCTCGCCCTATTCCGCCTCCAAAGCCTCGTCCGATCATCTGGCGCGGGCCTATTTCCACACCTACGGCCTGCCGGTGCTGATCACCAACTGCTCGAACAACTACGGGCCGTACCAGTTCCCGGAGAAGCTGATCCCGCTGATACTCAACAACGGACTGCACGGCAGGCTGCTGCCGGTTTATGGCGACGGCGGCAACGTCCGCGACTGGCTGTACGTCCAAGATCACTGCGAGGCCATTGTCCGGGTGATTGAGCAGGGGCGGCTCGGCGAGTCATACAACATCGGCGGGCACAACGAGAAGACCAATCTGCATGTGGTGCAGCTGCTCTGCGATCTGCTCGACCAAAAGGCCGCTCCGCTGCCATCAGGGCAGCCGCGCCGCTCGCTCATCACTTTTGTGAAGGATCGGCTCGGCCACGACCGCCGCTATGCCATTGATGCCAGCAAGATTGCCAAGGAGCTGGGCTGGCGGCCTAAGATGACCTTTGAACAGGGGATTGAGAAGACCGTGGACTGGTATCTGCACAACCGCGACTGGACCGCCGCCGTGACCGACGGCTCCTATCAGGCTTATTATGCAAAGATGTACGGAGAGGGCGCATGAACGTTAAACCGACCAGCATTCCCGATGTGCTGCTGATTGAACCGAAGGTTTTCGGCGACGAACGCGGCTTCTTCTTCGAGAGCTTCAGCCAGCGGCAGTGGCAGCAGGCCACTGGCCTGAACACCACTTTTGTTCAGCACAACCACTCGCGCTCGCTGAAGAATGTCCTGCGCGGCCTGCATTATCAGGTGCAGCAGCCGCAGGGCAAATTGGTGCGCGTGGTGCAGGGCGAGGTCTTTGATGTGGCGGTGGATATCCGCCGCAGCTCGCCGACCTTTGGCCAGTGGGCAGGGGAGATTCTCTCAGCGGAGAACAAGCGGCTCCTCTGGGTGCCGGAGGGCTTTGCCCACGGCTTTCTTGTGCTGTCCGAGAGCGCGGAATTCCTTTACCTGACAACGAATTACTACGCGCCGGAGCACGAGCGGGCGATCATCTGGAACGACCCGGCTTTGAACATCGCTTGGCCGCTGGCGGACGAGCCATCGCTTTCAGAGAAGGACAAGCGGGCTGGCTTATTTCGAGATGCAGAGCTGTTTGAATAAGATTCATACCTACGTTGTGAGTTACAACAAGTTTTTTTTTCAATCATTTGTTGAACTTGAATAATCACGTCAAAAATTCAGGTGAAGAACCCTGTTGTGGGATTAGATGGCGACCAAATCACCATTGAGGCGACGGACTGCCGCAGCATCGGCGGCGAGACCTTTCTCTGGGTGCGGGCGGGAAAGTCCGCAGGGTGACAACGATGGGAGTTCCAAAAAGAACAGCGAAAGCGCAATCAAAAGAAGGAATTGCCCGGTTTCTCGCAGTGCTGGACGCGCACACGAAGCTGCTGGCCTTTTTCTTCGGCCTCTGCTTTGTGGCGGTACTACTGGTGCTGACGGTTTGGTTGCCGCAACCAACAGCCTTTCAATACACGGTGTTCCGCATCGTGCTGGCCTTGGCTGCCGCCGGAGTTGCCGGAGTCATTCCCGGCATGATCCGTCTGAAAGCGCAGCCGGGAGCTGCCCTGTTGATTCATGCGGGCGGGGCGCTGGCGGTGTTTGTGATGGTCTATCTGCTTGCGCCTGCGGCATTAAACTCGGAGACACCGCCTTTAACAAAAAAAGCATTATCAAGTTTAGTAAAACAGAATACCGTTGATATTCAAATCAAACAGTCAACACGTGGCGACAATAGTCCCACGATTAACGCTAAAGGAAACGTGGAAATTAATCATGCAGAATAAAGGTACATTATACATGGTTGCTACAGTGTCCATTGTTGCTGTCTTTTTCTGCTGTGAAACAAAAACAGCATATCCTTCCGATAAAATAGATCAATCGTCAGCAGGGGATAATTCTCCTGTTGTTAATTCTGCCGGCAATGTAATTATAAATATATTTCCACAAGGAAAAATAAAAGAAGATAAAGATAAGTCTCAACGTAGGACCTATAGAGCCGAACCTGATGGTGAAGGCGCACTGACACCGGAAATGATAGAACAGTGCATTTACTTGAACATGGACGTGGATGCCAGCTATTCTGCTATTGGCAAGGCAAAGGAGCAATTTGACGCACTCAACAAGAAAATGACTGAGGCTGGCGAGTGGCTCAAAGCAGTCAAAAATCAGGTTGTTGAAAGCAATCGAGCCGATTATGATGCAGCGGTGATGAAATATAATGGCAGTATTCCTTATCTTGATAAGCTGCTCAATAGATACAAACAGATAGTCAGTGTATATAAGCAGAAATCAGACAAGTTCGATCGAGAATGCAACGGCCAGCCTTACTATGAGGATGATTACGCAGCGATGGTTAAAAAAACAGGGCGCGGGATGTAATTTTTTTGTGCCAGCTTGAGCTACAACCTTATTCTCGTTACTATAAAATGATGACAAAATTTCACTATATACACTCATCGGAGGCATCATGTCCAAAATTCAAGTAAAGAATCCCATCATTGAGATTGACGGCGACGAAATGACCCGGATCATCTGGGCGTTTATTAAGGAAAAGCTCATTCTGCCGTATCTTGATGTTGATCTGCATTACTACGATCTTTCCATCCAGAAACGCGACGAGACCAACGATCAAATCACGGTGGACGCGGCCAAGGCGATCAAGCAGAACGGCGTGGGCGTGAAATGCGCCACCATCACCCCGGACGAGGCCCGCGTCACTGAGTTCAGCCTGAAGGAAATGTGGAAGTCGCCGAACGGCACCATCCGCAACATCATCGGCGGCACGGTCTTCCGCCAGCCGATCATCTGCAAGAATATCCCGCGCTTGGTGCCGGGCTGGACAAAACCCATCGTTATTGGCCGCCATGCCTTTGGCGACCAGTACCGCGCCACTGATTTCCTCATCCCCGGCGCAGGCAAGCTGACCATGCGCTTCGAGCCTGCGGACGGCGGCCCGGCCACCGAATACAAGGTTTTCGATTTTCCCGGCAGCGGCTGCGCCATGGGCATGTACAACCTTGACGAGTCCATCCGGGGCTTTGCCCGCTCCTGCATGAACTACGGCCTCACGCTCGGCTGGCCGGTGTATTTATCCACCAAAAACACCATCTTGAAGAAATACGATGGCCGGTTTAAGGACATCTTCCAGCAGGTCTATGAGCAGGAGTTCAAGGCGCGTTTCGAGGCGGCGGGCATCAGCTACGAGCACCGCCTGATTGACGACATGGTGGCTGCGGCTTTGAAGTGGGAGGGCGGCTTTGTCTGGGCCTGCAAAAATTACGACGGCGACGTTCAGTCCGACACTGTGGCCCAAGGCTTCGGCTCGCTCGGCCTGATGACTTCAGTGTTGATGACCGAAGATGGCCAGACCATCGAGGCTGAGGCTGCGCACGGCACTGTCACCCGCCATTACCGCGAGCATCAGAAGGGCAATAAGACCTCGACCAATCCGATTGCCTCCATCTTTGCGTGGACGCGCGGACTGTATTACCGAGGCAAATTTGACGCAACGCCCGAAGTGATGCGCTTTGCCGAGACGCTGGAGCGCATCTGCGTGGAGACCGTGGAATCTGGCTTCATGACCAAAGACTTGGCTCTGCTGATCAGCAGAAATCAGCTTGGCTGACCACCGAGGAATTTCTGGCGAAGTTAGACGCGAACCTGCGGGTGGCAATGAACTGAGGAAGTGCGGCTTCTGCTGGAGGCAGTTTTTGAGCTGCTCTTCCCGCCCCGATGTTTGGGCTGCGAAG
>JAGIXO010000128.1 GCA_026122915.1 Candidatus Electronema nielsenii
TTCCATAGTTGTGAATCTTGTAGTTGATGATCCGCAGGCTGGTGTCTAAGCGTTCAGCAGCCTTGGTCTGGTTGCCATTGCACTGCTTGAGTGCTTCGATGATTAGGTCGCGCTCGAAATGCTCCACAGCGGAAGCTAAGGACAGCGGGCTGCCGTTGCTCTTGCTGCCGACGCTCTCTGCGCTTTGCAAAGTAGGTGGCAGATGCACCGAGCTGACCGTACTGGAATCGCAGATTAGCACCGCCCGTTCCATACAGTTCTGCAACTCGCGGACATTGCCTGGCCAGTGGTATTTGATCAGCAGGTCAATCGCCGAGGTGGAGATGCGTTCGATCTTCTTACCGTTCTCCCGGCTGTACTGTTCGAGGAAATAGTCAGCGAGCAAGAGAATATCGGTGCGTCGCTCGCGCAAGGGCGGCAGGTAAAGGGGGAAGACGTTGAGGCGATAATAGAGGTCTTCGCGGAACTTGCCCTCGCGTACCGCTGCTTCCAAATCGCGATTGGTGGCGGCCACAAGGCGGATGTCCGCCTTGATCAGCTCTGCGCCGCCCAGCCGCTGGAACGTGCGCTCCTGAATCACATTCAACAGCTTCACCTGTACCGCCGTGCTGATCTCACCGATTTCATCGAGAAAGAGCGTGCCGCCTTGGGCTTGCTCGAAGCGGCCTGCCTTGCGTTCTACTGCGCCGGTGAAGGCTCCTTTCTCATGACCAAACAGCTCGCTTTCGAGCAAAGTTTCCGGCAGTGCCGAGCAGTTGACGATCACAAAGGGCTTCTTCGCTCGGCCTGAGTTATGGTGTAAGGCCTTGGCGACCATCGACTTGCCTGTGCCGGATTCGCCGCGCAGCAGCACTGTGGCGTTGGAGTTCGCCACCCGATGCACCAGAGCAAAGACTTCCTGCATCCTTGAGGAATTACCGATAATCTCCTCAATCCGGTTCTTGGCTGACAACTCGCGCCGAAGCTGCTGGTTCTCGTGGTGCAACGCTTCTTTTTCTCGGCTAACGCTCTGGATACGATGCACAGTCTGGGCGATCAAGGCACTGACGATGGTGAGAAAGCGGAGATCGCGCTCTGATTGCAGCCCGAATTCTTTTTCATAACAGCGGTCAATCGACAGCGCACCAATGGCGAGGCTTTCGGTCTGCATCCGCTGGCCATCAGCAGAGCTTTCTACTGCTGTCTTGATCGGCACACAGATGAATGAGCTTTTCCGCTTCTGCTCCTCAGTGCGCATCCCGGTACGGTTGAGAAAGAGCGGCTCCTCAGCGATCTGCGGCACAATGACTGGTTCACCGGTAGCAACGACTCGCCCAGTGATGCCCTCGCCTAATTTGTAGCGACCTTTTTTCCGAGCAGCAGGTGTGCTGCCACAGGCCACCTCAATTTCTAACTCCCGCGTCACCGGATTAACAATAGTGACAGTGCCGTTCTGCATTTTTTTTAGGGCAGCGAGAATGCTGACCACCTTATCTAAGGCCTCCTGAAGATCAGTGGCAGCAGCAAGATTTCTGGTAATTTCATAGAGACAGGAGAGGTCTTGCAAGGCAAGTTCCTGGTCAGCCGAGGAAGTTCCGGCATCAGCATTCATAGCGAATCAGAGACAAGAGATTGTTGACAAGAATCATGCCGCATGGTATATCCTTCTTGCGTAGAAGCTGGAGGAATGGCCGAGCGGTTGAAGGCGGCGGTCTTGAAAACCGTTGTGCGAAAGCACCGTGGGTTCGAATCCTACTTCCTCCGCCAAAACCGAAAGATGATCATCCCGGAGAGATGACCGAGTGGCCGATGGTGCTCGCCTGCTAAGCGAGTGTAGGGGTAAAACCCTACCGAGGGTTCAAATCCCTCTCTCTCCGCCATCAAGTGCAAAAAACCCGTTCCTGCATAAGGAACGGGTTTTTTTATCTGCTGCTTTGTGCTGGCAGTCTGCCGCATCAAAATCCCCAGAGTAGGTCATTGTTCACCCAGCCGGTCACGCCGCCTTGCCTGACCTTAACCCAGCCTTTTTTCTTTTCCAGCGTTCTAAACACCACGCCATAATTAGCCTTAGCCACGATGTTACTGCGGGTATGGGGACGGCTACGAAGATTGATTGTTTTCTTTTTCACAATCATGTGGCCCTGTTTACCCGCTACAGATGCGTGAACCCAACCAGAAGCACCCTCGAAATCCCGCACATTGAGCCATTTACCAGAACGCTTCTGCACCTTCAAGGGAAAACCTTGATCAAGTCGCCACAGCACTTTTCCTTTCTTGTCTGGCTTAGACAACATACTCACGTTATTACGGTTAACGGCCACCATTTCGGCACGTGCTGCTGCTGTATTCAGGAACAGCAGAGATAATGCAAGCAGCAGAATGAAACAAGATGATTTCTTCATGACGCTCCAGTTGAGTTGTTGAGTTATATCTTTTGAATCTTCCTTGGCCAGATACACTTATTGGTTTTACCCAAATCAGGGCCGAACATCGGGAAGCCAGCTACTTCCACGGAAATGGCATCAAAGGCGCAGGCTTCAGTCATGCACTTCATACAGTTGACGCATTCGCAGCTGTTCGGGTTTTCGTTAAACTTGATATCAACCGGACATACTTTGTGACAGACTCCGCACCCGGTGCAGTTATCCTTATTCAGTTGGAGCCTGATCAGCTGAAAGCGGCTGAACAGAGCGTAGAAGGCTCCTAATGGACAAGCAGTACGGCAGAACGGTCGGGAGGCAAAGACTGACCACGTTGTAAAGCCAAAGGCGATGATCAGCTTATTGACAAAAAGCCAGCCAACCGCGCCGCGTAAATTAGGATCAAGAAGCAACATGGGAATACCAGCCTGAAACGTGCCTGCTGGGCAGACGTATTTACAGAACCAAGGCTGGCCCATGCCAGAATTACTGACAAAGATCAACGGAAAAACGATGACCAGCAGAAGCAGGACAGCATATTTTAGCCAGCGGAGCTGATCAGGAATCGAGAGCTTGCGCGAAGGTATCTTGTGCAACAGTTCTTGAAAAAAGCCAAAAGGACAGGCCCAGCCGCAGATGAAGCGGCCAAAGACTGCCCCTAACATGCCAATAGAGCCGAGGACAAAGGCACCGAAATAATGTTGCCCGCTCTGGATAGAAAAGCGAATATTGGCTAAGAGTTGCTGAAGCGTACCAATTGGGCAAAAAGCGGTTGATGAAGGGCAAGAATAGCAATTAAGGCCGGGAGAACAAACCACCTTCATCGGTCCCTTGTAGATGGTGCGGGTCCAAGGAAAGGCCCAGTAGCCGTTCACTAAGAAAAACCAAACTCCCTGTACCCACTTTCGCGCACGTTCCATAATTATCCTATGCCGATACAGCTCAGGCAGATGGATTTAGCCTGCTCCAGCACTCGCGCTGGCTCGTTCAGGGTCACCCCGACTATCCAAAGAAGGAGGAAAAACACCAACAACACAAAAGGGGTCTTACGAATTTCGATTTTCTTTCTCATTACCGTCTCCACCTGAAAAGTATTGTACTGGTATAAAAACTGTAGCCGCTGCTGTCAAGTATTTTCGGGCATTGTTCGTCCGCGCTCATAGAACGGCAGCCTGATTTTTTTCTATGCAATTCCAGCTTGGGCGGGGTAGAGTGCGGCTTTCGGTATTCTTCGTTTCAATCTCAGCCCGCAGAGACAGACATGTTTTGCACCGATATCCTCGTCATCGGCAGCGGCGTGGCAGGCTTGTCCTTCGCCCTCAAGGTTTCCGCCTTTGCCCGCGTCACCCTGATCACTAAGAAAAAAAAGGCCGATAGTGCCACCAACTTGGCGCAGGGCGGTGTGGCAGCAGTGCTGTCCGCTGAAGATCGATTGGAGGATCATGTCAATGATACCCTCATTTCTGGCGACGGTCTCTGCAATGAGGAAATCGTCCGCTTGGTGGTGACTGAAGGGCCAGAACGAGTGCGGGAACTTGCCGTCCTCGGTGTGAACTTCCAGCGCGGACAGAGCGGCGGCGAATTTGATCTCGGTATGGAAGGTGGCCATTCAGCGCGGCGGGTTGCTCATGCAAAAGACCTGACTGGTCGTGAGATCGAGACTGCCCTGCTCGCTCAAGTTTATGCTAACCCGCAGATCGAGGTGCTGGAAGATCACATGGCTATCGATCTGCTCATAGAATCCAAGGTCACGGGCCGGAAAGAGGGCAACGACCGCTGCCTCGGTGCATACGTCCTCAATCGCAGCACCGGCGAGGTCGAAACGTGGCGGGCCAAAGTGACGGTGCTGTGCAGCGGCGGTTGCGGCAAGGTCTATCGTTACACCACCAACCCGGATATTGCCACGGGCGACGGCGTGGTCATGGCGTGGCGGGCAGGCGCACAACC
>JAGIXO010000129.1 GCA_026122915.1 Candidatus Electronema nielsenii
TCTGTAGTTTTCCATATCGCTTCTTTGCCTCCTAAACCTCATCCCCAGCACAAATACCTCGCGGCTTGATGGACAAATAGGCGTATTTTTTGCAGTGATGATCAGACGGATTGTTTGATCATCGCCGTTAAAACGCCCATAATTTTCCCAGGCTGTTCAATGTGATATTCTTTTCTATCAATAACCGCCTCGTTGCCCTTTAATTTTAAAAATTTCCAAACACTGCCAGTTGTCACCACACCATAAATGCTCGCAACTGTATTCTTTTCCCGTTCATTGAAAATTCTTGCCGCCACCATCTCTGCCAAGCATTGGCCTATCCCGGCAATGATATTTTCATTTTTCGCCTCAACCACCGCAATGACCGGAGAGGTCAAAAAGAACTGCTCCGTGGACAGACTGATGATGAAATCGCAAAATCCATTCAGCCTTTTTTCCTTATCCACATCAAAGTCAATCCCAGAGAACAAGCTGACCTGATTTTTCAGATAACTTCTCAGCTCCAGCAGCAGATAGGCGATGATGAATTCAGACCGGGCCTTTTCTGTGTTTACAGCCAAGGCCAGCGGAACATATTCATCCAATTTTTTCATCACGCTGTCATCCAGCCTGATTGCATCAACTTCGGCAAACAGTTCTTTGTTTTCAACAATTGTCAGGCTGAATGCTTCTTTCACCTCTTTAATCGTGAATTCGCTGTATGCCATACTACTGTCCTCCGACTCGAATTAACATCATGCAGCACGCGGCTGTCGCCTAAACCCCATCCCCAGCACAAATACCTCGCGGCTTTCCACGCGGGAGCTTTGCGGCTTGATGATCTTAACCTCCGCAAAGTGCTGCTTGCATTCCTCGACAAAAGCAGGGAAATCCTCGCCCTGGAAGACCTTGCAATAGAAGCTGCCGTTCTCATGTAGGAGCAATCCGGCAAGCTCTAAGGCTCGGCGCACCAAGCGCAGCGATTGCTGATGATCGGTAAAGCGGTTGCCGGTAGTTGAAGGGGCCATGTCGCTGATCAGCACATGAAAACCCGACTGCTGCCTACGCAGTTCGGTAATCAGCTCATCAGCATAGACATCATAACAAAGCCAGCGGATTTCGGCATGGTCTTTCTGCGGCGGAATATCGGTGTGCTGAAGATCAACGCCCATCACCAAGCCGCCTTCACCGAGCAACTTGGCCGTGTACAGGCTCCAGCTGCCCGGATGACAGCCCAAGTCCAGCACCCGCTGCCTACGCTTGAGGAATTTGTGTTTCTTCTGCGCCTCTTCGAGCTTATACACCGAGCGGGCCGGGTAGTTGTCCTTCTTTGCCTTATGAAAATAAAAATCCTGCTCTTTGCGCATGAGATAACTTCAGGGAAATTGCTTAATTGAGAAATATAGCCAAAGCAAGATAATTTGAACCGTCGTATCTGTCATTCCGAGCAACGCGAGAAATCTCACGCCAAGGGTGACGAGAAGATTTCTCGCGTTGCTCGGAATGACATTCAGATTCAATTTATGCTGCTTCAGCTATAGGCACTTTAAGATAGCGGAATACAGCAGTGATTTATCGATGATCATGCTGCTTGCAGTAAAAATTCCACTTTTACTGCTTCAAAGGGAAATTCCACCCCTCCTGTTTCTGTGCGGTTGATTATGCCAGCAGCGATTAACGCGGTCAGATCAGTATGAACAGCCTTCACATCGCGTTTAACTCGCCGCGCTGCTTCTCGAATAGAAATCGGGCCAACACCACAAAGGGCCTTTAATAGTTCCCAGCGTTTGGCAGTCAGAACTTTCCAAAGAAGCTCTGGTGAGGCAAAACCAATTTTCGCATTCGATTCTGCTTTTTCACTCTTCCAAGCATGAACAAAATCAGCCATCGCGTCCTGCGGCGAGCAGACTTCAAGAGTTACCGTTTTCATTGTTCCACCTCGCAATGTCTCGTTGAAAATATGAGATTAACTGCTCAGGGCTTATGAATATGTATGCCTGTTCAGTTGTTCCTACATGGCGGTGATCGCCTTTTCCAGCTTCGTTATCATATCGAAGAACACAAACGCCTCGGACAATATATGCCAACCGGTATTTATAACAGTGCGTTGATCCTGCCAACGGTTTCGGTACTTGCCAGAGAATCAGTTCAGCGAATGCGTTTTCTGTATAAATGATCCGGCGGCGGAACAGTTCGATTGCTTTCATGTTGTTTATGATAACAACATTGCTTAGTGTTGTCAATCAAGACAACATATTCGATAGGCCCAATCCACTATATACGATTTTTTAGAGAGTTAGCCGTCATTGCGCAAGGGCCGATGAAGCTGTACTATTCGACTCGCATGAGCATGTGACTTTTTCTCACGCACAGTCGAGCCGAAGACAGTTTGCTCACTGCACCCACTCCACCAGTTGTTTGAACAGCTCTGGTTGCTGCTCCGCCGCACCGCTGCTGACTAATTCCTCCAGAATTTGCCGATAGCTGGCAACAGTGAGTTCGTTACCAAACTGCCCTTCTAACAAACGGGCTTCGCAAAAATGCCGCCATTGCTCCTGCTCCTTGGCGTTCAGGCTTTCTGGCCAGTTCCGCGCCCGATAGCGAAAATAGAGCGTGCGCAGGCGTTCATCGGCAAAAGATGGCTCCCAAGCGGCTAACTGAGCCGGTTTTTTCGCCAGCAGTTCGTTGCAGAGGCGGCGGTCAGAATCAGAAATTAAACCTTCATAGAGGGCCGTATCTGCATCGGGCGGCGGCGTATCTGACCTTTGCTGATAGAGCGCGGCCAGTCGCTGCATCACCCTAGTATCAGCCAAAATTTGTTGCCGATGCTGCTCGACCTGCTGCCAGTCAATCCGCCATTTTGCTGCCATTTCCGCTGACAGGGTGCTGATTGGGGCCAGCACCGGCGATTTGTTGATATGCACCCCTTTCAGGGCAATCCGCTCAAAGTTTTCTGGCATCTCCTCGCTGCGGGCATAGAGATTTTCTTCCATTTCCTTCGGGGTCATAGAGAGCAACATCTGCGGCGACTGACGGAGGTCATAGACGATGATTTCGCTTTTGTTGCGCGGATGTTGAAGCAGCGGCATGACCGGTGCGATGCAGCCTTTAGCCGCTGGATACATCCCGCTCACATGCAGAATGATTTCGCGTTTACTCAGATTGAGCAGCTTGGCCGCTTCGTTTTTCTGGCGGAGATTGAAACAATAGTCATAAAGGCGGGGCTGAAGCTGCCGAATCAGACGGGCTAAGGCCAAGGTAGCGCGGACATCACTCAGAGCTTGATGAGCATCATGGGTAATACCGTTAGCAGCGGCCAGCAAATCAAGCCGGAAGCTGGTGCTGCCGTCGTTTTGCGTCGGCCAGCTGATACCTTCGGGCCGCAAAGCATGGGCCGTTCGCATTAAATCAATAATGTCCCAGCGGCAGCAGCCGTTCTGCCACTCGCGGGCATAAGGGTCGATGAAGTTGCGGTAAAAGCCAAAGCGGGTGACTTCGTCGTCAAAGCGAAGGCTGTTGTAGCCCACTCCGCAGGTTTCTGGTAACGACAGTTCGGCGTTGATTCGACTGAAAAAGGCAGCCTCGTTGGTACCTTTGGCCGCTGCCTCCTGCGGAGAAATGCCAGTGAGCATCACCGCGTTGGGATCAGGCAGCACATCACCAGATAGACGACACCAGAGCGTTAGCGGTGCGCCGACTTCCTCCAGCGCACAATTGGTACGAACAGCGGCAAACTGCGCGGGCCTGCCTTGGCGGGGATCAATACCCCACGTTTCATAATCATGCCACAGCAAGGTGATTTCAGCCATCTGTTCCTCTGTCTGTTCCGGCCTATCGGCCTATTTCGTAGTGCAGTGTTCTGTTGCAGGAACACCTGTTTCTGCCTGATGATGAAGAGACTTTGCCGATAGAGCTTGGTTGCCGAAATAAATTGAGAAGTCGCGTACCAAGATTTTTGAAGTAGGACAACTGACTACTCAAGCAAGGTCTGCGGCAAACTATACGTTTTTCGCGAAAAGCGGCCAGAAAAAATTAGACGGCCAAGAAGGAGGGGGGCTAACTTGAGGGCAAGCACGAGTGGCTTGCCCAAAGCTATTATGGCAGTCAGGCAGCGGCGTTTCTTTTACCGTAGGTTTTGTCGTAATGCTCGCTTTGATAGAAATCGCATTTCATGCAGGTAAGCAGCTTCATCACAAACTGACCTTGCACTTTTCCGCCGCAGAAAGTACCAGCGACACGAGCGCATTGCTGGCCGT
>JAGIXO010000013.1 GCA_026122915.1 Candidatus Electronema nielsenii
TAAGACTGGAGCAATGATCAGTTCGGAACGGGCTTTTTCAGTGTTAATTGATGCGGCTAACGGCACATTGTCGAACAATGTTTCCCGCAAATGTGCGCTGGCTTCTTTTGGGGGAAGATGCGCAAATAGGCCTGATGTTTCGTGCAGCTGAACCTGAAACATTTCCTGCACCTTTTTTATGGTGAAGTCACTGAATGGCATATTTCACATCGCTTGACGAAGAAGGGCGAAAGCACAGATTAATAGGGGCGGCTCGCGGCAAGCCGCCCTTGCGGATTCAGGCTGCTACTTGCACTCCTTAGCGTGATCTATGCTGAACTCATCGGAGACATCATAGACATACGGATAATCGCGTGACGTGACGCGGATGTAGGCGTTATGGGTGTCGATGGTGTGGAAGTCGCACATGTCTTCCCAATGCTTCTTGCCGTCATTGGTAGTTTCGTCGTCAATCAGCAGCCACGTTGCGCCGCCGTCGAGCGAGTATTCCACCATCACATTGCCGCGAACCGGAAAATCAAAGTAATCCCAGCGGACATCATGATCCGTCTCGTCGCTTCTCCAATCATCATCATGAGTGGGATTGGTGATGACAATGCGCGGCGAGCCAGCCGGAACCGGCAGCACTTCAAACGTCATCTCCGAGCAGTTGTTGCTCTCGTCCGATTCCGGCACATTGCCCTGATAATCCGCGCAGGCTCTGGCGGTGTAGGTTCCGGCAACGTTGGGAATATGCGCCCCATGCTCGTCCGTGATCTCCTCCCACTGCGCTGCGCCGGGATAAAGCTGATCGGCATCTGAACCGTCATCAGCCACTTGCTGCCACGCATCGCCAGTTCCCGGCCCTTTGATCTCATAGTTAGTGCGGATGTTGCTGCTTGGCGTTGCATTGCCGATATTCCTGATCGCCACGGTCAGGCCGTACAGCTCGCCTGCGATTAAACTGGTGCGGCCATGCGTGAGCTGAAGTCCTTCGGTGATCAAGTCAGGCATGGGCGGTGGGGTGATATACACCGCCAGCTCATCGGTGCAGTTGTTGCTCTCGTCGGTCTCCGGCACAGCTTGGCTGTAGTCGGCACAGGCGCGGAACACATAATCACCGCCAACCATCGGCGCGGCAACTTCCTGAGCATCGGTCATGCTCTCGAAATGGGTGGCGTTCGGATACAGGCTGCTGGCTCTGGAGGTGTCTTCGCCGATGCGCTGCCACGCGCCGCCCGTGCCCGGCCCTTTGATTTCGTAGCTGCTGCTGAAGCCGTTCCACGGTTGTTCGGTGCCGATGTTCGAGAGTTCCACTTGCAGGCCGTATTTCTCGCCAGCCTGAAGCGAGCTTCTGCCGCCGGTCAGAGCGAGGTTGCGGGCGAGCAGGTCAACGTTGCGGGGCGGGCCGTAGTCAACGTAGAACACCGCCTCGGTCGAGCAGTTGTTGGATTTGTGCTTCTCCTTCACGTCGCCGTCGCCGTTGTCCTGATCTTTCGGGCGGTCAGCGCAGACCACGAAGTTATAGGTGCGGCCCGGCATGATCGTGCCGTCGTTGGCCCAGTCTTGCAGCTTGAATTCGATCTTCTCGTGCTTGGGGTCTTTTTTGACTTTGAGGTTTTCCTTCTTGATGCTCTGCCGGGAGATGCGCACCCATTCGGAATGGCTGTCTTCCTTGCTGCCTTTGGAAAGATAGAACGGCACCTTGATCTTGTCCGCGCTGCCTTCCCAGTCAGCAGTGCCGATGTTGTCTATGTAGTCATGAACATAGGCGGTTTCGTTGATCTTCCACATGTATTTCTCATGCTTGCCGTCTTGATTGCCCATTGTCACCTTGCTGGTGATGAAGTCGGGCAGTTTGCCGGAAGCGGGTGGTTCGGTGGGAGGGGTGGAGGTGCCGGGGCCAGTACCCATACTATTTATTGCAATTCTAACATATCTATAATTATATTCACATCCAGCAAATGCTGAGTTTAATGAACACAGCAGGAAGACACAGGAGAATAGAATCGTTTTCATAGTATCACCTCTTTGCTTTACATTGAAGATTCCCAAAATCAAGCTCTTCTCCGAAGAATATCTCGTGCCAACCATCAGCAATACCTTCCTTAATCCAAGATTTGCTTGCTAATATACTGTATGCCTTGTCGCATATTGACTTGTCAGTATCTATAATAGATACTTTGTCTATTGTCCACATCTCTGCTTTTTTACATGTTACATCATTCGGCCACCATCCAATGCCATATTCTTCTTCGTTGAAGAATATTCTTGCTGGCTCAGATGTATAAAAAAAATCTCTTTGCGGATAATGAACTTGAAGGAAATCGAGTGGACTCACAAACCCCTTGTCTTTAAGGCCGTATCCATCATACCTATTTTCATCATTATTAGCAGGAAAACGAATTCCAAAATGAAGGTGCGTAACGCCTCCCTTGTATGGGCCTATCTCAGCTATTTTGGCACCTCTAACTATTTTAGTTAGATTTGTTATATTTTTTACATGCCCATATAAAACAGTAAAAGGTTGATTATTAGAGTCATGATGTTCAACAACTAAAGCACCTCCAATATCATCCCAGTCAACACCTCCGTAACCATGCCTATCCATTGAGCTAAACATAACTTTCCCGTCAGCTATTGCGTAAACATTATCATCTTCATCAGCCTTAATATCTATACCTAGATGTGGCCCTGAATCTTTGTAGTTAGAATTCATATCATGCCATTTTAAGTAATTTCCAATATTGCTCGTTCCAGTTGGCCAGCACCAATCATAAGCCATTTTGTCGCCCGGACAGTTTAAAGCAAATACAGGGGTTGTAGTAAAACAGATAACTAATACGCAAAAAAACTTATTCATATTTCGTCTCCAATAGTCCCGTAGGATGGGCAAGCGTCTTTTTGCTTGCCCACCAAGTTATATCAGCTTCCGCGTGGGCAAACGATAAAACCGTTTGCCCACCCTACCCGTAAAGACAGCGCACAGCCTATGGCAACAGGCCATCAACAATGCGGCTGCTCCACCTTCTCCGGCAAACAGGAACTTCCTTCCTCAGCACGGAATGACAGTTACTGCTCCTTCTCAACAGCCTTCAGCAGCATGTCAACAGAATATCCCTTCTGCCAATCTTGCCGGTCTTGCACATAGTCCCCCTGTCCATTGTCAAACTGCTGCATGAATCGTATAAGCCAACCACACCAAGACCTTTGCACAGCACTTCAAGACCATGCCGCTGAATCTCATTTCCTGTTGCATAACTGACTTGCTTCATGACAGCACCCCTTCCAGCCATTTTAACGGATTGATAACAGGTATTCTTAAATTCTCAATGCTCAAAGCCCGCTTCAGCAGCTTGTCATCCACTGTCAGAAAGACATCTGCTTCACGTTCCGCACAGGCCAAATGCAACGCATCAAAAGCCTGCATTCCTTGTGCTTCAAATTCCTTTGCCCGCAATGCTGTTGCACTGTCTGTCCTGACGACAGCAGCCGCCAGACCGCTGATAAGCTCCAAATTCTTTCTTCTTGTTGCATCAGGAGTGTTGGCAATTTCAAACGCTGCAATAGTGCTGCTCACCAACTGCCATTGCCCTTGCTCACAAAGCTGCAAAATCACTTTCACAACCTCTGATTCAAGCCGGACACGAAGATTTGACTGATCGTCAAACGGCCTGTTCAGACAGCAGTTGTCCAGATAGATTTTCATGGTTTCGTAGATTTTGGAGAGCGAGGCACTTTTTTAACAATGTTTTAACAATGCGGCTGCTGGCAACCGCTCCGCCTTCACCGACCTGCTTTTACTTCCTCCCATCCGCAGACAAAACGTACCAGATGGTACTTGAAATACATACTGGTATGTTTCGGGAAAACCATCTGGATAGTACCGGCAATACATACTGAATGGTTTCTGCACTACATGCCAGATGGTTTTCCGCGACCCTTCAGCATTAGGCCGCACTTTTTTTCTGCACCAGCTTTCCTGCCGCTGCACTGCGCCTTCTGCCTCTGGCCGACGATTTCGCCTTCTCTTTTTTATACGCAGGTGAACACGCCTCAATCTTCAGCATCGCCTCGCGGTCATACACTTTTTCGCCGCAGTCAGGGCATTCGTAGAACGTCACCGCCGGAACAACATATTCCTGCCCTTCATGCCGCCGCACCACATCGCGCACTGCACGCTCAATTCTGCCGCTTCCGCATGAAGGACACACCGTGATCTGTAATTCGCCGCTCATAATCAGACCGCTTTCTTGGATGAAATGAGAAAATAATACCTGTCCGCGCCTGCCAAAATTGCCCGTTTAATGCGGATCAGCGTGTCATTCATGATTTTGTCAGTCTGGGTTTAAACCCCACCACAGACCATTAACAATGCGGCTGCTGGCAACTGCCCCGCCTTCTCCGGCCTGCTTTTACTTCCCCTCTGCCGCATGGCCGCAACCCGTAGACAGGGGAAATCTTTCGCCCCCGCACATCAAAGACGATGCGCTTGCCCAGCGGCCTGCGCTGCCGCAAGCGGCATCTCCTGATACGAGAACTCCCATAAGCCAGCATTGTCTTTCGCGTGCTCAACCGTCATGCTGACGATGTTCCCGCTTTCATCAAAGTCAACATAGATATTCTCGCTGATCTCCCGTGTCTCAGCTATTTCTCTGCCGGTGAATTCAATCAGCGCAGTGTCAGTGTCAGCGAAATATTTAACTTTCATGCTTCTTCCTCTCTGAATGACCTGTCGAAAAAGGCGTTATGAACTGTTTCCCCGTCTTCAAGCAGAATCACCCGCAGATATTTGTTCTCCTCAGCAATCTTCGCCCATTTCTTGATTCTGCCGTCCGACTGAATTTCAGTGCGTTCCGGGCAATCAATCACCTGCTGTATCCATTCGATGCGTATTCTGGTCCGATCAGACCGCTGTCTGGCGTATTCAAAATAAAGAGTCGTTTTCATGCCGTGCTTCTTTGCTCCGTATCGTTACAGCCGCCGACATTCTTCTGAAACCACAAATAATCCGCCCATGCGAATTCGCTGAACAGCAGCTTCATAGATCAGTCAGCTGCTGTAGAGTATTCGTGTGCAAATGAAATTTTACCCTGCCCGCCTTCCTCTGAAAACAGGGATTTCCTCCCTCCGTCTGATATTCATACCTTCCGGCACAAAACTGCATTTCTCCTGTCGAGCAGATTGCACCGCTTTCAGCAGCCTGTCAACAGAATATTCTTTCTGACGGTCTGCTGTGTAGTCTCGCTGGCCTTTGTCAAACTGCTGGATAAAACGAATGAACCAACCACGCCAATACCTTTGTGCAAGTCCCTGCAGGCAGAAGCTCTTAGAATAGAGCAACTTACTCACACTAATACATTTGCCGCGTCAGTGCCAGCATAAAAACCGCAAAATACCAGCACAGGAAAGCGTCCGCTGAAAGATGATCCGTCATTTGACGGAACGCATTTTTCTGTGATACTTCTTTAAAGAGGAGGAGAGAAATATGCCTACTCCTTCTTCCCGCGCACATTCAGCGGGTTCCCCCTCAGAAAACATGCGGCGCAGAACCTTCAGTCGCGCATTTTATGTGTATGTTCAACATGCAAGTAACCGCAGGAGCGGAGCCACATCTCTTCCTGCATTCTTATCAGAAAATGTCCGAAACCGACGGCAGGAGCGCAGGATGTATGATATACTGATCGTCGATGATGACCTGTTCGCCCTTGCGCTGATGGAGGAGCAGCTGAAAAGTTATGGCGATTTCTTTACGCCGGTCTATGCCAGCAACGGCAGAGAGGCAATAGAAATCTTAGGACAAGAGGATATTGCTCTCTTAGTGACAGATTTGATTATGCCAGGCGAGATCAGCGGCTGGGACTTGATCGACTACCTTGAGAACTTTCATCCGCACGTCCCGGTGGTTGTCATCACTGGCTGCACAGATAGGGCCAAACTTGAGCAGCTGCAAAAAAGGGTACGGCATATCCTGCTCAAGCCAATCAAGGTGCGGCAGTTAGTCAAAATAGTCACCAATATCCTGAATGAGGATATCACCATTGGTAGTCTCAAAGGCATTTCTGTGGGCGCATTTCTCCAATTACTTGAAATAGACGGCAGAACCTGCCTCTTAGAAGTGGGAAATTCACCAAAGAACAAAGGACTTCTCTACATCAACCGAGGCAAGCTCTATGATGCAGAATACGGCGAATTGCGCGAACAAGAGGCAGCGGAGCGCATTATTGCTTTAGACAATGTTCGCTTCCAGATCAAAGCCCTGCCTAAAGTAGAAATCAGGCGGAGGATCAAGAGCGATTTGATGTCGATCATCATGGAAGCCATGAAGTTGAAGGATGAGGAAGCGAGCCTTATAGAAGGATACAAGGAGAACAGCATTGATCCTTCACAGGAGGATATTTTTGACTCTGCAAATCGACATATCCCTACGGACGACGAAAGTCCAGCAGTGGAGTTGAAGAGAGATGAAAATGCAGAAGTCCAATTACCTGCAAAGTTGTCGCAGGCGAAAACAACCGCTCCTTGGCCTGCGCCAAACACCATGCCGCAGGAGACAATACAACCGCAACCAAAGAATGACATAAAGAAAATGAATATAACGACTCTTGAAAATATGTTCAACAATCTGCGCTGCATCAAAGGATACAAAACTGCCGCGCTGATGAATTTCTCCGGTGAAATACTGATTGCTGATTCGGTTGAAACAGATACTGATTTGGAAAATACTGGGCCGGTGTTCAATGATCTTTTCCGTTCTGCGGAAGAAGCGGCAGAAAAGGTAGGTTTAGATGCCTGCTTAGAGCTGGTGCTGAAAACACCGGGTGGTTTAGTAGTGATGTGCTGCTCTGGTATCAGCTCTTCCGTGCATTTTCATTTGATCGCGCTCTTAGACAAAGACGGTAATCAGGCCTTGACCAAGATGCAGATGGCGAAATTAGTACCAATTATCATGCAAGAATTGGCCTGATCAGCAGGTGGCAGCTTATGGATATTGACAATTTACTTTGGAGTTGTAAGATGTTAAATAGTCAACCAAACACAGTTTGAACTCCTTTGACTCTTCATCAACCTCCAAGCAGCCATGTCCAGCACCTACAAACCCAGCAAACCCAACCACGTCGATTTTCTCGAAGCAACCTTCCGTAGAATTTTCCCTCAAGATACCGATGTTCGCGCCCAAGCCAAGGCACGGCTGGAGCAGCTGACCATGCCTTATTGGGCTTTGGGCGACCTGATGGATTTGGCCATTGATGTAGCTGGGATGACCCGTTCGCTGCGTCCGCCGGTACAGCGGAAACGAGTGGTGATCATGGTTGGTGATCACGGCGTGACAGCTGAAGGTGTGTCCAAGTTTCCGTCCGAAGTTACTGCGCAGATGGTTTATAACTTTGTCAATGGCGGCGCAGGGATCAACGCTCTTGCTCGGCAAGCACAGGCTGAAGTAACGGTGGTAGATATGGGCTGCGCAATTGATCTCTCTGCCTTAGTTACGGCAGGCAAAATCATCTCCAAGAAGATCGGCCCCGGTACAGCTAATATGGCTCTCGGACCAGCTATGACTCGCACTAATGCGGTCTTGGCGGTCGAGGCGGGCATCGAAGTGGCGGAGCAGTTGGCTCCAGAAACAGATATCTTTGCCACCGGTGATATGGGCATCGGCAACACCACCGCCAGTACCGCGATTGTCGCCGCCTTGACTGGCAAAAGCATTGATGAGCTGACCGGGCGCGGCACTGGCCTTGACGATGCCCAGCTGGAGCATAAGAAGAAGGTGTTGGAACGCATCTTGCAAATTAACAAGCCCGATGCCAAGGACGGCATAGATGTGCTGGCCAAGGTCGGTGGCTACGAGATCGCAGGCATTGCTGGGCTGATTATCGGCGCGGCAGCGAATCGCAGGCCAGTGGTAGTTGATGGTTTCATCTCTACTGCCGGGGCAATGATCGCCTGCAAGCTGGAGCCGTTTGTTCGCGATTATTTGATCTGCGCCCATCGCTCGGTGGAACAAGGCCATGCAGCGATGCAGGAAAAGATTGGCTGTAAACCCCTGCTTGATCTGAAAATGCGCCTTGGTGAAGGCACTGGTGCGGCTCTGGCCTTCAATGTGGTTGAAGCAGCTGTAGCTGTGCTGACCGAGGTGGCCACCTTTGCCGAAGCCGGAGTGACCGGCGCGCCGGTTTCATGAACCGCTGGCGGAAAAACCGGCGACGGAAGGAGCCACAGCCTCAAGAGGGCGGAGAGCAGAAGCAGGCTTTTCGTCCGATCTCGTTCGCTCCGCTTCTCCGTCCTTTTGGTTATTTCGCTGCTGCTCTCCGCTTTCTCACCCTCTTTCCTCTGCCGGGCCACCTTGGTACCACAGAGGAAGAGCTTTCTCACGCCGCCCCTTTTTTTCCCCTGATTGGCCTGCTGCTCGGCTGTATTGCCGCTCCTGCCGCCCAAGTGTTTTTTTCGCTCTTGCCGCCCCTACCTGCCGCTGTTTTACTAACCTTCATCCTGCTCGCCTTTTCTGGCGGCTTGCATTTAGATGGATTAGCTGACACCGCCGACGGCTTCTTCTCCGCCCGCAACAGAGAACGAATGCTGGAAATCATGCGCGATTCTGCTGTCGGGCCGATGGGAGTCATAGCCTTAGTTCTCCTCCTTCTCTTTAAAACAGCCTGCCTTGCCTCTTTGAATGCGCAGCTCTTCTTCTCAGCAGCCTTTCTCATGCCTTTGGCGGGCCGCACCGCCATTCTCCTGCTCATGGCCCTGCTGCCCTATGCGCGCGATGGCGGCTTAGGTATTCTTTTTGCTCCTTATTTCAACAGCAGCAAAGCCTGGCTTGCTTCGTTGGCTGGCTTCCTCCTTTTCACTTGGGTTGCCCATGCTGCTGTCGGGCCACAGGGCATTGTTGCAGTCTTGGCAGTGTTGCTGCTGACTGTGCTGTTTGCTGTCCTCTGTCGCTGCAAAATCGGCGGGGCCACGGGTGACACCCTTGGCGCGGCCTGCGAGTTGGCCGAAGCTATCGCTCTTCTTGTTTTCGCCCTGAAAATTTAACTGCCGAGAAGGGCAAATTCAGACTATAATATATTCACGCGCTGTCCGTGCGGTAGGGGGAATCCTTGCCTTGCGCCACGAATCGAGTTCAGAACAGTATATTCCGCTGCACATCAAATTTATCGGAGGAACAACATGGCTCTTTATGACTGGAAAGATGACTATAGCGTCGGAGTTGCCCGTTTTGATAACCATCACAAACGGCTCTTTGACATTGCCAACCAGCTCCATGAGATGATGAAACTTGGCAAAGGAGCCGATGTGATTGAACCCACACTCAGAGAATTAGTCGATTACACCAGATATCACCTCACCGAAGAAGAAAAGGTGATGGAGAGCATTGGTTACTCGAATATCGTTTCTCATAAAATGGCGCATAAAGTATTTACCGACCAACTGAACGAGGCAATGGCAGAAGTCGATGCAGGGAAAACAATTTTTGTGGTAATCAAGATTGCCAAGACGGTTATTGACTGGCTGATCAATCATATTTACGTAATCGACAAAAAATATCTGCCAGAAATGAGCGCAGCAGGAATACGGTGAGCAAGAGAAACATTTTCTGACACCGCGCTGCCTTTCACCGCCTCATTTCCGCCCGCAGGCAAGAGTCAGCCGAGGGGCTGCGCAGAGTTGCGGACAGCCCCCTCCGCTCCTTTTCTATTCAGGATGCTGATGCTTATTTCCATGCAACAGAGCGTACCTTTTTACCGAAGACTTCGTTTCAGCATGATCATGACCGTGCTGCTGCTTGTTACCATGATCAGCGGCACCAGCATTTTGATCAGCTATCATGTGACCGGCAGAAAAATTCAACGGGACATGAATGATGATTTTTTAAGCACAGAACAGGCGGTGGATACCTTTATGACGCTTTCTGTCGGTCAGCTCCGCGCGGCTACCGAGGCTGCTGCTGAAGAGTTTGTCATTCGCACCACTGCCAAACAGCAATTTTCCCTTGCTGAGGTCGTGCAAAAATGGGAGCAGAAGAATGAAATTGATATTCTTTTCTTCTTTGACAGTAAGAACGGAGTCATCGCTGTGTCGGATGAAAACCGCTCTGCTGCGCTGGAACTGGCTGCTCATCCAACCATCATAGAAAAAATAGCCCAAGCAGAGTCGTTCAGTTTAACTTTACTTGCAGGCCCAGAAACAGGTGAGCTAAAACAGAAAAAATTCTTTTTAATCGCGGGGACACCAGTCAATAACGATATAGACCCGGAGAAAAAACTCTTCGTCCTCAGCGGCTATATGTTAGACAGTGATTTTCTCATTCGGATACCGGTGCACCGTCGCATGGGCATCAGTTTGGTGAGCGATAACACTTTATTGGCCACCAGCCTTGCTGTTGAAATTTACGGCCAGAATCCACAGAATGATCGGGTAGTTCTATTGCCAGGCGCATTGGACATGACTTACGAAAGCTCTTTTTTCAAAGAAAAGATGCATATAAAAAGTAAGTACGTCCCTTTGATGAAGAACAGCTCACCCAATTTTCTCATTATCTCTCATCCTGCCAGATTGATTCTGGCAACAGACAAGGAATTTGGCCAGCATTTCCTCATTCTTTTCTTTGTTGGCCTTTGCTCTTCCTTGATTTCCGTCTTGTTCATTACTGGCTCAGTGCTTAATCCGATCAACGAACTCCAGCGGTTGGTAAGTAAGATCAGCAAAGGCGATTACAGCGACCGGATTGACACCAGCGTGAATAATGAATTCACGCCTTTGACTATTCAATTCAACAATATGTTGGATTTGATCAAGAAAAAAGACGACGAGCTGTCCGATCGGGTCGAGGCAAAGACCAAAGAACTACAACAGCAAAATATTTTTATCGACAATCTGCTTCGCTCCTCGCAGATCATGGCTATTGCCGCTACGGACATGAATTTTAAGGTCACGTACTTTAATCCGGTGGCAGAGAAGCTGTTCGGCTATAGGGCAGCAGAGGTGATCGGCAAAAAAGTAACGCGCTTCCAAGTCCACATCAAAGATCAAGAAGAGGCCTTCAATCAGCTGATCGTGCAGGCGTTGGAAAAAGGCTCGCACACGTTTACCATCAGCACTTCAGACATGCTCACCTATGATCTGGCGGATACTGCTGGTCGCGATCTGAAAACCGGCAACCATCAGCGGACCATTGAAGTCTATCTCTCTCCTATTCGCGCACAGGATGGCGATCAAGGTGAGAAGGCCACCGGCCTGATGCTTATGGCTCAGGACATCAGTAAAGCCAGAGAGATGGACGAGCGTTTGCACGCGGCACTTGCTGAACTCCAAGTGATCATTGACAACACCATGCTTGGCCTGATTTTGGTGCAAGATGACCGAATTGTCCGAATTAATACCACCTTTGAAGGCATGTTCGGCTACAGCTATAATGAAATCAAGGAAACATCTTGGCCCGTGTTCTATACCTCCGTTTTTGCGGGCAGAGAGGCTGAGTGCTGGGATGGCAGCGGGCGAATGTTTTTCATGTTTCGTAAGGCGGTAGATGGAGAAGAAGCCCAGCCGTTCTGGAGCAAAGTGCGTCGGGTCGCGATTAACGATGAGCATCAGCCAGACATGCGGCGAGAGCTGTTCCTCTTTGAGGATATGAGCAGTCAGAACGAGATGTTTGAGAAAATCCAGCGTCTTAGTCAAGCAGTGGAGCAGAGTTCCAACTCAGTGGTGATCACTGACACCCAAGGCGTGGTGGAGTATGTCAATCGTACTTTTGTCAAGCTAACCGGCTATCAGGCGACTGAAGTCATTGGCAGAAATCTTTCCATGCTTTCGCCTGACCCAGCAGTGTATGAGATCATGTGGGCGGCAGTACGGGCTGGACAAGAATGGACTGGAGAATTAGTCAACCGCAAGAAAAACGGTGATCTCTACGAAGAGAATGTGGTGGTTTCGCCGATCCGCAACGAGCAAAACGAGATCACCCATTTTGTTGCCACCAAGGAAAACATTACTGACTTGAAAAAGGCTCGGCAACAGGCAGATGCGGCCAACAAAGCCAAGAGCGAGTTTCTTGCCAAAATGAGCCATGAAATCCGCACGCCGATGAATTCTATCATCGGCATGACCGAAATTCTTTTGGACAGCAAGCTGCCGCAAGAGCAGCGCGGCTATCTGGAAAACGTCAACAGCTCGGCCTCGGTGCTGCTTTCGCTGATCAATGATATTCTTGATTTTTCTAAGATCGAAGCCGGGCGGTTGGAGTTAGACAGGCACCCCTTCAGCATCCGCCATCTGGCCGAGGAGATCATCGCCACGCTCAAGATACTGGCCGAGCAGAAAGGCATCGAGCTGGGGTTAGAGATCAACGATGACAGCAGCTGTTCACCCTTAGGCGACTCCCTGCGTATCCGGCAGGTGCTCCTCAATCTGGTCGGCAACGCGATCAAGTTCACCCGCAGAGGCTATGTGGCATTGGAGATAGATGTTCATGCCGATGGCGAGCATGTCTGCGCGGCGGATTTCAGGATTGTTGATACCGGCATCGGCATCGCCAAAGAGCAGCAGGATAAAATTTTCGCTGATTTTACGCAAGCGGACAACTCAATCACCCGTGATTACGGCGGCACTGGTCTCGGCTTATCTATCAGCAGCCGTTTAGTGCAGATGATGGACAGCAAAATTGAGCTGGAAAGTGAGCAGGGAAAAGGCAGCACCTTCTCGTTCTCCCTACTGTTAGAGAACGGCGGGGACAAGGCAGCAGCGGATATGCGGCGAGCAGAAGAACATATCAGGCCGGTGGTGAGAAGATTAGACATTCTCTTGGTTGAAGATAATCCGGCCAATCAGCAGCTGGCGGTTATTCTGTTAGTCAAGCAGGGACATAGAGTTACAGTGGCAGGCAGTGGCGCGGAAGCCTTGGTTTGCTTGAGCAAATACCGTTATGATCTGGTTTTCATGGACATGCAGATGCCGGTGATGGACGGCCTCACTGCCACCCGGCATATCCGGCATATTGAGCAAGGGCAACCTGCTGACTTGCCCAAGGATTTGGCTGAAATTGGAGAACGCCTCAGAGATCAATTAGCAGACGGGCATCTGTATATCATTGCAGTAACGGCTAACGCCCTCCAAGAAGACCGGCAGCAATGTCTTGATGCAGGCATGGACGAATACCTGAGTAAACCGTATAAGAAAATTTCCATGCTGAGAGTCTTGCAAACCTTTGATCGGTGCGAATTAGAGCCGCAGGCTCATCAAACCAAAAGCGTACCAGCGCAGGCAAAGGAAGAGACAGCGGCAGTGTCGCGGACAGCGGTCAAACAGCACATTATTAAGCAGTTTGAGTTAGAGCAGGATGATGCCGAGGAAGTGTTGGCCGCTTATGCTGATTCCCTCAAGGAAAACCTCCGTAATTTGCGGCAGTGTCTTGCGGACGAACAAGGAGTGGAAGCTGGACGGCAGGCTCATGCGATCAAGGGCGGACTGCTTAACCTTGGTTTAGAGCAGCTGGCGCAGACGGCCTTGGTCTTGGAAAAGGAATTGCCGAAAAATATCGAAAGCAGGCACCGAGAGATGGTCAATCACTTAGTCGTTGCACTCGATGAGTTCATGGCATGAGGCCACCAGTCGTTACTTTTATCGGCTGGCACAGCTGCGGCAAGACCACCTTAGCCGCCCACGTTGTTCGTCAACTCAAGGAACGCGGCTATCGGGTGGCAGTGGTCAAATCGACCAAAGACAGCGGCCTGTTTGCTGATCAGGCGGGTACAGATACCGCTATTCACCGACAGGCAGGCGCAGACGCAGTAGCCTTGGTTGCGCCAGACCGAATGCTGATCACGGTAGAAAATCAGGCCAAAGATTTGGCCACCATTGCTCGCTGTTTTTTTGTCGATATGGATATTGTCATCGGTGAGGGCTTCAAAGAGGCGGACGACATTGCTAAAATCGAGGTCTTCCGGGGTAACGGCCCGCGCCTACGTGGTCAAGTGAGCGGCGTTATCGCCGTGGCCTCGGACTGCGGCTTGATTGAAGAAAACAGCTTCGGATTGCACGAAAGCAGCAGGCTTGCCAATTTTATTGAAGAACACTTTTTAAATTTCCCAAGGAAACCATCATGATTCACACTCAATCATTCACCGTTACCCAACCTACCCGTATCCGCTTCGGTGTCGGTGCCGTCAACGAACTCGGCAGCACGGTGAAGGAGTTCAAGGGCAGCAAGGTACTGCTGGTTATTGATCCCGGTTTAGTCAAGGCAGGAATGCTGCCTAAGCTCACCGCGCCACTGGAGCAGGAGCAGCTTTCTTTTGTTGTTTATGACCAAATTGACCCAGAACCGGGCTTGAAGCTGGCCGACCAAGCCTATGCCATTGCCAAAGAATCAGGCTGCGACTGCGTGATCGGCGCGGGCGGCGGCTCGGCAATGGATGTAGCGAAAGCGGTGTCCATCCTACTGACTAACGGCGGCAACGCAGCGGATTACCTCGGTCTGGGCTTGATTAAAAAAGCGGGTGTGCCGAAAATCATGGTGCCCACCTCAGCAGGCACTGGTGCGGAAGTGACCTTCACCGCCGTTTTCATTAACGAAGAAACCGGCTCCAAAGGCGGCATGAACGGCGACCCGCTTTACCCGGACGCAGCTATTCTTGACCCAGAGTTAACAATCAGCCTGCCGCCCAAAGTTACGGCCTACACTGGCATTGACGCGCTTACTCATGCGCTGGAGGCATATACCTCCACTCAAGCGCACGTGCTTTCCGAAATGTATTCGCTGGAGGCGATCAGTTTGATTGCCGAAAACCTACCAGCGGCCTGCGCACATGGCGGCAATATAGAGGCAAGATCAGCCATGCTGATGGGTTCGCTACTTGGCGGCAAAGCACTGGCTATCGCTGGAGTTGGGCTGGTTCATGCAATGGCCTATCCGCTGGGCGGCATGTTTGGTATTCCGCACGGCTTGGCTAACGCGGTGCTGCTACCCTATGTGGTGCAGTACAATCTGCCCGGCAATTTGAAAAAATTTGCAACCTTGGCCGAGGTACTGGGCCAGAATACTGACGGGCTATCCTTGCGCGAGGCGGCCCAGCTTTGCGTTGATGCCCTCTTTGACCTCAATGCTGACGTGGGCATTCCGGCCACGCTGGAAGAGCTGGATATTCCGGCGGACAAAATTCCAGAAATGGCCAAAATTGCTCTGACTGTGGCACGACCTGTGGCTAACAATCCCCGCAGACCGACGCTGGATGAGGTCATTGCCCTGTACGAGCAGGCGTGGCGACCTGCTGCCTGATTCGGGCCAACGAGAAAACTTCAGCCGTGTCGGTCCTTTTTCCTTTACAAGAAAAAGGATGCGCCTACAATGTACAGTCAGCAGAGATCGTCGCCTTCTTGGGTAGCGGAACGGCAGCGTTCCTCTGCCGAGACATACGCCAGCATGAAGAAAAACAGCACATTATTCATTCGCTACGCCATGATGGCGGCAGGTCTGGTCGGATTAGTCCTTCTGGGCGGGATGTTTGTTGTCTATAATCACCGGCAGCATCTTGCCCAAGATGTTAAGATTTATCGTTACGCCTTGGCGCAAGAGGCTGAGGCTCTTCGCCAGACTTACAATCAGCTGATCAGCATTTCCAATCTCTTAGTCAAAAATCCGGTGGTGATTAACTCATTAGACCGGCATTTGAACGGACAGAAAGCCACCGAAATTGCTACAGGTATGGTGGACAGAAATCTGGAGGCCATTGCTGCGATTGAGAACGTTTCCTCGGTCTTCCTCGTTAGCTTAGATGGAGCCTGTCTCTATTCCAGCCAAAAAGAGCAGGTAGGGAAAAATTACAGCGAGAGCAATTACGTCCGCAACACGCTCAGAACCGGCAGCGGCCTCTATGCGATGATGAATGTCGCCTCAGGTCGCACTGGTTTGTATTATGCCCAAGCGATCAAAAACGGCAGTCTGAGAATTGGCGTAGCCGTGTTAGAAATCAGGCCAAGTTTCTTCTATCTTCATTCGTTTACTACTCCTTTCACCGAAGAAACGCCCCAGCCTTCAGATGTCCGCATCGGCCTGAGTACAGACAGCAACATCTTGCTCAACACCACAGAAGGATCGTTGGTTTCAATCCAACCGCTGCCCGACGATTTTTTACCAAAGGCCATGCCCCCGCAGTCTGTGATTCAATCGTTAAATTTTCCTAACTACAACAAAGAGGCACTGATCAGATCCGGCTTCCTTAAACTAAAAAGCGACACCGGTAGCACATATTATTTTTTTCACCAATCTATTGTTAGCAGAAGCCTTTCTCTGATCCATGTGATCAGCAAGGACTGGTTTCATCGCAACTATCATCCTGCCTCATCTGATTATTCTGGCTACTTGATCATGCTCGGCGGGATGCTCTCGGTCATGCTTGGCCTGCTTTGGATGGTCAACCGACGGCACGGCCAAGTTTTACTGACTGCGGAAACTCTTAAAAACGAAGCAGAGCAGCGGATTGTAGATAAGGAAAAATATGAAGCGATCATCAACCGCAACCCACAGGGTTTCTGGCTGAACGATTTTACTTCAGGCATCATTCTGGAGGTCAACCAGAGCCTTTGCCAGCTGCTGGGTCTTGAGGCCGAAGATATCGTCGGACATTATCCTGATGAGTTCATCATCCGCAGTGAAGAGGAAAATACCTACACTGAAAGCAGATACCAAGGCGACATCTCCTGCGAAGGAAAACTGCGGCTGCGCAGCGGCCAAGTTGCTAATGTGCTGATCAACTCCTCCTGCATCTTGGTGCCTAATTATGCGGACAGAATTTGTTTCTCCTTCTTTGCTGATATCTCCGAGCGAAAAAAAGAGCAGGAACAGCTTTTTCTCTTTTCGCAAGCAGTAGAGCAAAGCACCAGTGCCATTGTCATCACCGACCAGTACGCCTGTATTGCCTATGTTAACTCAGCTTTTACCGAACTGACCGGCTGGAGTCGAGATGAAATTCATGGCACTGATCCCGCTCTCTTGACCGCAGGCGAACGTGATACCGCTCTCAGTCAAGAAATTTGGCAAAAAATCACCAATGGCGGGACGTGGAAGGGATTCCTCCTTAGTCGAAAAAAAGACGGCTCAACCTATTGGGAGGGGCAGACCGTCTGTCCATTATATGATGATAAAGGCCGAATCACCTATTATCTTGCCATTAAGAACGACATCACCCATCGGTTAGAGCTGGAACGAAAATTCAAGGCGCAGTTGGCCAAGTTAGAACTGATGGTCGAACATGCGGCTATCGGTATCGCTCATGTAGTGGAGCATCAGTTCGCTTGGGCCAGTCGGGCAGCGGTGGAAATGTTTGGTTACACGGACTGGGAGGATATTGCTTCGCTGCCCCTTGCCGTGATTTTTGAAAACGAAGAAGCGCATCAAAACACACTCTGCCTTTCGCAGGAACTTTTTGCCCAAGATCAGATTTTCCATGCCGACCAGCAGATGCGGCGCAGAGACGGTAGCCTGTTCTGGTGTTCACTGACCGGTAAAATCATTGATCCTTTGGCACCAGAACAAGGTGCGGTCTGGTTGACCAAGGACATCAGTCGCCAGAAGGAAGAGGAGCGACAACTCCAGTTAGCCAAAGAGCGGGCCGAGCAGGCGAATCAGGCAAAAAATGATTTTCTTGCCAACATCAGCCATGAAATTCGCACGCCGATGAATGCCATCCTCGGCATGAGCGACTTGGCACTAAAAAGCAACCTGAACGAAAAACAGCAGTTGTATATCACTACAGTGAACGAAGCAGCGGCTTCGCTTATGGGTCTGCTGAATGACATTCTTGATTTTTCGAGAATAGAATCGTCCTCATTCCAGCTGGAGCCTGCACCCTTTGAATTGGAACAAACGGTGAATGATGCAGTACAATCCTTTAGATATCCAGCAGAGAAGAAAGGGCTATGCCTGCGCTGGGTTATCGAGCCAGATGTCCCGGCTTTTGTTGAAGGAGATGCATTGCGTTTGCAGCAGATTCTTGTTAAGCTGCTCAATAACAGCATAAAATTCAGCGAGCAGGGACGAGTGGTAGTCCGGGTAGCAGTGCAGGAGCGCGATGCGGAGAACATTGTACTCATGTTCCAAGTCAGTGACAAGGGCATCGGGATTGCCAAAGATAAACAGGAAACCATTTTTGACCTGTTTGTCCAAGCTGATACCAGTCTCCGCCGCGAAAATTCTGGTACGGGCCTCGGGTTGACCATTTGCCGCAAGCTCTGCGAATTGATGGGTGGCACGATCAGTGTGGAGAGCGAGCTGGGGCAAGGCAGTGTTTTCACCTTCACAGCACGGTTGAAAAACATCAGCGGCGAGGCAGCGGAGGAGATGAAGAATGTTGTGAATCGCATCGGAACGCTGCGTGTTTTAGTGGTTGATGATAACAAAGCTAATCGTCTTCTCGCCACTATTATGTTACAGAATGATCGTCACCAGATTGTCGAGGCCAACGACGGCGTAGAGGCTCTCAACATGCTGCTGCATCACCAGTTCGATTTAGTGTTGATGGATGTGCAGATGCCGATCATGGATGGTTTGGCCGCGACCAAGATCATTCGCGCCTGCGAGCAGGAATCGTGCTGTCTGTCTGGCTTGGAGATGCCAGAAGAATTCTGCGAGGAATTGCATCGCCGCCTGAAAGGTAGTCATCTGCTGATAGTTGCCTTGACCGCTAATAACGTGAAAGAAGACAAGCAACTTTGCTTGGCCGCTGGCATGGATGCCTACAACATCAAGCCCTTAGCAATCAATGATATTTATCGGACGGTTCAGCAGTTATACTGCCACCGAAAAAACGCGCTGTCGTCATCAGTCTGCATGTGCATAGCGGAGCAATCACAGAACAAAGGTGCTGCAATGGTGGAAACGAAAGAAAAAAAGAGCAACAATCTGGTGACAAAAGTTGCCGAACATCTCAAAAATATATACAGTCTCAACCCAGAGCAGGTAGAGCAGATGGTGCAGATTTCGGCCAGCTCGATCAGCGAGAGTTTAGTCGAGGCTCGGCAGAACGTGACCGCAGGTGATCTGGTCGCTCTTTCTGGTCAAGGTCACAAGGTTAAAGGGGTACTGCTCGGTATCGGCCTCAATGAGGAAGCTGAGATAGCCCGACAAATTGAATTGAACGGTCGAGAGGGCAAAGAGGTGGATTATAGTTTGCTGATCGACCAACTGGAAGCAAGGATGCAGCCTCTGTTGGCTCTCTGTGGAGACTGAAATCAGATGAAATTGATTTTTTGCGAGGAATGCGGCGGGCGGAATAACGTCAAGGACGAGCTGTTGGAGAATATCGACAGTCAGCCGATTGTCTGCCAGTTCTGCGGTAATGTGATGTCCAAAGAGACGATCATTCCGCATAAGTTTCCGGCAAAAACGATCAACACCCTGCATTATCATTTACTCTTTATTGATGATGACGTATTTCATCTCCAGTTGATGAAGAAAACGCTGGAAAAAGAGTACATGGTTTCCATCGCCTCTACTGGCATCCACGGTCTTGATTTGGCGGCGGAGCGGCAGCCTGACTTGATTTTGCTCGACTTGAATATGCCGGGCATGGACGGTTATGAGGTTTGCAAACGACTCAAGGAAAATCCAGCCACTCGTAAAATTGCAGTCATTTTTGTCAGCGCACGCGACCGCGAGGACGACGAGTGCCGCGGCTTCAGCCTCGGCGCGGTGGATTACATCAGCAAACCGATCAACCTCCAGATTCTCAATGCCCGAATTATGGTGCAGCTCCGCATTCGGCAGCTGCTCCAGCAGCAGAAACAGCAGGCGGACAGCATGATTCAGTCTCTCCAGCAAAATAGCATGGAAGTTGAGACTGAGCAGGAGCGGCTGAAGCGAGAGAACACAGGTCTGATGGCCATTCTTGACAGCTTGCCAGAAAAAGTGCTGATTGAGGACAAAGGGCGACGGATATCTTGGGCCAACCGGCTCGCGTTGGAAATGTGCGGAATACAGCTCAACGAGATAGCTGGCCGAAGTAGCGCGGAAATCCTCAGTCGCAGCCATGCAGCCTGTGACGAATGTCTGCCCGGCACTGCTCCGCAGCTGCCCCGCTTTGTTCATCTGCCGCTGTTTGACGAGGACGGCGAACCAGAAGGCACGGCCCATATTCTGTCTGAAGAGAGAGAGCATCCGGCCCAACTGTGCCAAGCAGCGGAATCAGCCATCAACAGCTTTATCGACACGAACCGGCAGGCAATCCGAGAAAGCCTTGCCACTATCCTGTTCGGCATCGACGCTATCGGCAGTATACTGAGAAACAATAAAGAATTTGAGACAATAGGCCGTCCTGTGATCAAAGCAGCAGAGCAATTAGACCAAATGGTTTGCTCATTGCTGGATTTTGAACGGCGGGACAAGGACGACTAATCCGCTCCCTTTTGACCAACTCCTTTCAGCCGCATGAAACATGAAAAATGTGCTTATAGTGGATGATGATCTGGGTTTTCAGCGCTTGCTGGGGATCAGTCTCAAAAAATACAAACAGGATTTTGAAATCATTCTTTCCAACAACGGCGAGGAGGCTATTGGTGTACTGAATCGCAAGCCGGTTGATCTGATTATTACCGATCTCCAGATGCCAAAAATTGATGGGCTGACGTTGCTCGCCTACATCAATGACGCATTCCCAAAAACGCCTTGTGTGATCATGACTGCTCACTCCACGCCGGATATCGAGAAGCAGTTCGGGCAAACTGGTCAGTTGTTGCTGAAGAAACCCTTCACTATCAACAAATTGGTGGAAGCAATTCAGAATGCGCTGGCCAAACCGAAATCAGCGGACGGGATGCTGAAAGGTATTTCTGTGGCTAATTTTCTCCAGATGATTGCCTTAGAACAGAAGACCTGTCTACTCGAAATCACGGCACCTGATCAGGAAAAAGGCTTTTTCTACATTGAAAACGGCGAAGTCTATGATGCAGCTTTTCAAGAACTGACTGGCGAAGAGGCCGCCTACGTCCTGATTGCCGTGGAAGGCGCGAGCATTCGTTTTACCGACATCCCGGCCAATAAGAAAATGAAAAAGCGCATTCAAGCAAGTCTGATGGCTCTGATCATGGAGGCCATGACCCGCAAGGATGAAACGATTGGTAACTCCTGAACCGGCGGCGGTACACGCCCGCAGTGTTGACGAAACTCCCTCCTATATCTTGATCGTTGATGACCGGCACAGCGATCTCCGTCTGTTAGAGGCCATACTCAAAGGCCACGGCTACCGTTCGCTGTCCCTCACCAACCCCACCAAGGTGTTGAAGCAGTGCCACGCCGAGCCACCAGAAATCATTCTGTTGGATATCAGTATGCCGGAGTTAGACGGCTTTCAGGTCTGTGCCCAGCTCAAGGCTGATCCGCAGTTAGCCGATATTCCGGTGCTGTTTCTCACTGCCATGCGCGATGTGGCCAACCGGATACGCGGTTTTAAAGCAGGTGGTTCGGATTTTCTGATTAAGCCCTACGAGCCGTCAGAGCTGATCGCTCGGGTTTCTACTCATATCAAGCTGCGCAAGATTCAGCTTGAATTAGCCGGGCGTAATCAAGAACTCAAAGAGAAAATCAGCGATTTAGAACGTACTCACGCGGCCTTGCTCAAGAGTGAAGCTCGCACCGAGGCAGTGTTGAACAACGCGGGCGTGTGCATCGGCGTGTTAGATGTCGGCTGCACGTACCAGAAAGTCAACGGCATGTACGCACAGATTTTTGGCTACACGCCAGAAGAGTTCCGTTCCATGCGGCTCTGGGATATTCTCCACCCAGATTTTGCCGACCAAGCTCAAGAGACGGTTGCCCGGCTCCGTGGCGGCGAGTTAGAACAGCATTATGCGGACAAAGTTTTTGTTCGCAAGGATGGAACTCAGTTTCCCGGCGGCCATTGGCTCAGTCCGCAGCGGGATAGTGACGGCAGGTGTAGCGGCTTTGTCTGCGTGATCAGTGATTTAACAAAGCAGAAAGAGGCGGAGTACAAGCTGCGACTCGCGCATACCGTTTTTGAAACCAGCTCTGAAGGAATGTTGGTCACAGATGCAAACAATTGCATTATCATGGTCAATCCGGCCTTCACTGCTATCACTGGCTACCGGAGCGAAGAGGTTATTGGGCGACAGCCTTCGTTTCAACATTCTGAACGTCATGATCAAGAATTCTACCACCAAATGTGGAATGAGCTATTAGTCAACGGTCGGTGGCAGGGAGAAATCTGGAATTGCCGTCGGAACGGGGATATCTATCCTCTCTGGCTGTCCATCGCCCTGATCCGCAATCAGGAAGGCAGCATAGTTAATCATGTTGCCCTGTTCTGCGACATCAGCGAGCGAAAAAAGGCTGAGGAAATCCTTCGTTATCAAGCCATGCACGATCCGCTGACCAAGCTGCCCAACCGGGCTATGTTTGATGAGCGGCTGCGCGGCGCGTTGTCGCGCGCCAAGCGGAAGAAGAAGTTAGTCGCCCTGCTTTATTTAGATTTGGACAATTTCAAGACTGTCAACGATACCCTTGGCCATTTGGCTGGAGACCGCTTCCTGCAATTGGTCGCGGAAACCATGCAATCCTGTTTGCGGGCTGAAGACATGGCAGCGCGGCTCGGTGGTGATGAATTCTGCGCTATTTTGGAGGATGTCAGCTCAATCAACCAAGCAACGGGCATTGCCGAACGCATCATCACCGAACTCGGCAGCCTTGATTGCTTTCCTGACGGCTGCGGCCTGCGTACCAGTATTGGCATTGCCGTTTATCCCAACCACGGCATTGACGCGGAGAGTCTGCTTCGCTGCGCTGACCACGCCATGTACACAGCCAAACGACTCGGCAAAGGCCGCTGTCAGATGGCGCACGAGTAGGGAGAAATTCACTTATTTTTCCAGCAAATGAGCAAGAACGCCACTTTTAGCAAGTGCCGCCCGCCTGTAATGAAGAATACCGCCAGTCTCGCGCTCGAAGGTCATGCCTGCCCGTTCAGCAATTCGAGCAGAGGCAAGATTATCGACTTTTACTTCAGCCCCGATCGGTTCGGCGATTAGGCAGGCCAGCAATACAGCCATCCGCGTTGCTATTCCCTGCCCTCTCACTTCGGGAGCTGTTGTCCATGATAGCTCCCACACATCTTCTACAAGATCGGCGCGAATAGTGCCAACGGGAACACCGTTTTCTTCAGCTATGAATAGTCTGCAAGCGGGATTGGTCAATTTTCGCCGCAACCAAGCCATATGTTCGTCTCTCCCTACTTCAGCTGTGCTGTGGCTAGCTTTTCTTGTCTCTTGGTCATTACGCCATGTCAAAAGCATGTCCGCATCTTGCATAACAACTGATCTTAACATCATAAATTTATTTATCCTTGTATTTTTTTGCGCCTGCCTGAGCCGCCAGCAAGAGGGTACGCACGATCTTGTATTCTTCTAAGCGGGCCATATCTTTTGCTGTTGGCTGCGCAATACGGCTGATATCCATATTCTCGCTGTTGTCGGCTAACTTGACCGTCAAGGCGATGGCGTTCTCTGCCGCTCGTGCTGCGGCCTCACATCGTGACTCTCCTGGCAGCTTCGTCAATGCCTGCACCGCATCAATCACAACAGGCGGAAAGCCTTCAGCAACCAGCTGCGCAAGTGTCACCGCGCTGTCCTCAATTACATCGTGCAGAACAGCAGCTATGCGTTCATGTTCACCCTGAACACGCAGCATAACCCGCAACGGATGAAGAATATAAGGCTGACCGGCTTTGTCGATCTGACCTGCGTGGGCTGCTGCGGCAATTTGAAGAGCGCGTTCAAGGGTTGACATTTATCGTTTTTTTCCTTGGGCTACACGGGGGCGACCAACCCAATCTGGGATGATCTCAATCTGCTCAAACGCACCCGTTTGCAGCAAGGCCGCTTTCACGTCTGCTTCAAGATCAGCCCCAATCTCCATAAACAACCAACCACCGGGCCGTAGGTGCCGCGCCCCCTGCGTGCAGATTAGGTCAATGATTTCCATACCTGAAATGCCGCCAGAGAGGGCTAACTGCGGCTCCCAGTCGCGTACTTCCGGCTCAAGAGTAGGAATGTCATTTGCCTTTATGTACGGAGGATTGCTGACGATCAAGTCAAACCGTGTTTCCGGGCGCAAGGCGGTGAGCAAATCAGCGCAGAGGAAGCTAATGCGGCTTTCTAACTGATGACGGAGGACATTGTTTCGTGCCACCGAGAGGGCTGCCAAGGAGCAGTCGAGCGCAGTCACCGTGGCACGAGGTAATTCTTTGGCCAAAACCGCCGCAATCACTCCGCTGCCAGTACAAAGATCAAGTACCTGATGCAGCTGGTATTGCTCCGCAGCTAAAACAGCCAACACATGTTCGAGGAGAAACTCGGTCTCTGGGCGGGGAATTAGCACCGCCGGGTTAACGAGGAAGGTCAGTGACCAAAACTCGCAACTGCCGGTGATATATTGGAGGGGTTCGCGTTGGCAGCGACGGTGCAATAGCTCATGGAACTGCCGCGCTTGCTCCGGTGCTACCTCGTGCTTGTGAAGAAGAAACAGGCCGCTTCGAGACACGCTCAGGCAGTGCCGCAACAGTAGCTCTGCTTCCAAATGGCTATCTTCTACTCCGGCCTGAGCCAGAGCGGCAGCAGCTGTTGCCAGAAGGGAATAGAAAGTCAAGGCTTGGGTTAAATTGCTTGTAACCTGCGTAAAAACGCATAAATAAAAAAGCCCACTGACTGGTACCAGTCGTGGGCTTGCTCTTATAATAAAAATGGTGCCGAAGGTCGGACTCGAACCGACACGGGAATCCCCACTACCACCTCAAGATAGCGTGTCTACCAATTCCACCACTCCGGCACACAATTCGTATGCAATTTTTTATTCTGCCTTTTTCTCGGCAGGAGTAGCTGGTGCAGTCTGAGTTTGTTCTGCTGGAACTTTTGCTTCAGTCTTTTGCTGGACGGCAGGCACAGGCACTACCGGTTCAACAACTTTCTCTACTGAAGGTGCAGTTTGCTGCACAGACTTCTCTTCAGGCTTCACCGCTGCGGCAGGTTTTTCCTGCGGCATGGGAATCGTCACTGGAGCTTCCTTTTTCACAGGCGCGGCTGCTTCTTTCGCAGGCAGCTTACTCATGACGGAACCAGTGCTTTTATGCGCAGAAAAATATGCCAAAGCCACGGACGTACCCATAAAGACAATCGCAGAAAACGTAGTAATCTTATTGAGCAGTGGTACTGGCCCTTCACTTCCGAACAGCGACTGGCTCGATCCGCCAAAGGTAGCACCAACATCAGCACCTTTGCCGTGCTGGAGCAGAACAATCGCAACCAGAAACAGGCAAACCAAGACGTGGATTATAGTCAGCAGGGTTATCATTTAAAATGTATTATCCGCTCAAAAGCTGTGGCGTTCAGCGATGCGCCGCCCACCAGCACCCCGTCGATGTCAGACTGGGCCATGAGGCTGTCAACGTTTTCAGGTTTGACCGAGCCACCATACAGTATTCTGATGCGCTCGGCAAGTGTTTTTTCATAAAGCTGGGCCAGAGAAGCGCGGATGAAGGCGTGAACCTCCTGCGCTTGCTCCTTGCTGGCGGTTTTGCCGGTGCCTATGGCCCAGACCGGCTCGTAGGCGATGACCACGCTGTCCATCTGCACGGCAGTCACGTCAGCCAAGCCCTGCGCGAGCTGCTCCTCAACCACGGTGAAGGTGCTGCCTGCCTCGCGTTCGGCCAATGTTTCGCCCACGCAAAGAATAGGCAGCAGGCCGGACTGCAATGCCGCCCGCAGCCGCCGGTTGATCATAGCATTGCTTTCGCCGAAAACATGCCGCCGCTCGGAATGGCCGATGATGACCATCTCCGCCCCGGCATCCAAGAGCATCGGCGGCGAGATTTCGCCAGTGAAGGCCCCTTCTTTCTCCCAGCCCACGTTCTGGGCCGCGACCTTGACCGGCGAGCCAGCCACAGCCTCTTTGACAGCAGCCAAAGCGGTGAAGGGCGGGGCGATCATCACCTCGCGGTCGGTCAAACCCTGGCTGGCCGCAGCCACAGCCGACGCGAGCCGCACAGCCTCGGCGCGGGTCAGATACATCTTCCAGTTGCCTGCGATCAGCGGTGTTCTCTGCATAGTTCCTCCAAAAGAACTGCGTAACGCCTACGTCCCTTGCTTTATCATCTTCATGTATTCATCATGGATTCCAA
>JAGIXO010000130.1 GCA_026122915.1 Candidatus Electronema nielsenii
ATTTGTTGGTCACGGCATCGGTTCTAATCTGCATGAGGGACCAGAAGTTCCTAATTATATTCAAAACGACAAACCTTCACCTCGGATTGTTGAGGGAATGGTGTTAGCCATCGAGCCAATGGTGAATGCCGGAACGCACAAGGTTAAAGTTCTAAAAGATGGCTGGACCGTGGTCACGGCTGATCGTAGGCTTTCGGCCCATTTTGAGCATTCGGTGGCAGCGACAGCAGCCGGACCACTTGTCTTGAGCAGGCGAGAAGGAGAAACTGTAGCAGATTGAACATTTTTTCGCTTGCAACTATTAATCTTGGATGGAAAAAATATGGCGAAAGAAGAAGCCATTGAAGTCGAAGGAACAATCATTGAGCCATTGCCCAATGCAATGTTTCGGGTGGAGCTGGACAACGGACACAAAGTCTTGGCGCATATATCCGGCAAAATGCGGATGCATTATATCAAGATACTACCCGGTGACCGGGTGACGGTGGAGCTTTCTCCCTATGATTTGACTAGGGGCCGCGTGACCTTCCGCTCGAAGGGAGGCGGAAAAGGAAAATGACAATCCTGTCAGAACGATAAGGAAACAAGGTTATGAAAGTACGATCATCTGTCAAAAAAATATGCAGTGACTGCAAGATTCATAAACGCAAAGGCGTTGTTCGGGTCACCTGCAAAAATGCAAAACACAAGCAGCGGCAGGGATAATTTTCTGCATAAGCAGCAATAGCGACGAAGAGGAGCAGGGTTTTGGCACGTATATCAGGTGTGGACTTACCACGGAATAAGCATATGGAGAGGGCACTCACCTATATCTACGGTATAGGTTTGACTTCCGCCCGAAAAATTCTGGAAAAGGCTGATCTGCCGTACCAGATGAATTCTGACGATCTGAGCGGTGATGACGTGAACCGCATCAGATTGATAATTGAAGCCGAGTATGTCGTGGAAGGCGACAAGCGGCGCGAAGTAGCCATGGACATTAAACGTCTGGTCGATCTTGGTACCTATCGAGGCCGCCGTCATCGTCAAGGGCTTCCCTGTCGTGGGCAGCGGACCAAGACTAATGCTAGGACACGCAAGGGTCCCAAGCGCTGAACAGCAGGTTGACAAACATAAGAAAACACTTTTGCGAACAGCGAAAGTGCTTGACACGGAGCAGAAATGGCAAAGGAGAAAAAAGGCACTGCCGACAGCAAGGGTAAAGGCAAAGTCGCCCGGCGTGAACGAAAAAACGTGCAGGAAGGAATAGTTTTTATTTATTCCACCTTTAACAACACGCTGGTGACGATTGCCGACAAGCTGGGCAATGTACTGTCTTGGTCCAGCGCGGGAGTTATCGGTTTCAAGGGGTCACGCAAATCAACTCCTTTTGCTGCCCAAAACGCGTTGAGCGATGCAGTTGCTAAGGCCAAAGAAACTGGGTTGCGCAAAGTTGAGATTCGGGTTAAGGGCCCTGGACCGGGCCGTGAATCTGCTCTGCGGGCTTTGAGTGGTACGGATTTAGAGATCAGCAAAATTGTTGATGTCACGCCGGTTCCGCACAACGGTTGCAAGCCGCCCAAACGTCGGCGCGTGTAGCACAAAGCTGGAAGCAGCTTTTTTTGTACGGTCACTGCCAGCGCAGAGCTGATCGCAGCATAAAACCGATACCGATTAATTTTTGGAGGAAATAAGTGGCCAGATACACCGGAGCTTCCTGTAGAATGTGCAGGCGCGAAAACCTAAAATTGTATTTAAAAGGCGAACGCTGCCATTCTGACAAATGCTCATTTGAACGCCGGGCTTTTGCGCCAGGCCAGCACGGACAGAACCAGTTTCGTAAAACTTCTGATTATGCTGTGCAGCTCCGCGAGAAGCAAAAGGTTAAGCACATGTATGGAATGCTGGAAAAGCAATTCCGCAGATATTTTCATGAGGCTGACCGAGCTAAGGGCGTTACAGGCTACAATTTGCTGGCCATGTTGGAATTTCGTCTTGATAACGTAATTTACCGGCTCGGTTTTGCCAGTTCTCGAGATCAAGCGAGGCAACTGATTCGCCATAATCATTTTCAGGTCAGCGGCAGAAAAGCAGACATTCCTTCTTTCCAAGTGAAACTGGGCGATGTCGTTTCTCTCAAGGAAAAAAGCCGCAAAAACGCCATGATTCAGGAAAACCTCGAAGATGCCTCTCGTAGAGGTGGGATACCGGCTTGGCTGGAATTGGACAAGACGAATTTTCAGGGTAAGGTTATGAGAGCACCTGTTCGGGATGAGATTACCATGCCGATCAATGAGCATCTTATCGTCGAACTGTACTCCAAGTAAACCAAGGGTAGGTGTCGCATGGTGCAGGAAATCCGGGACGACAATCCCTTTTACAAGAATTGGCATAATTTGGTTATGCCGGAGCGGCTGGAAGTCGCCAAAAATAGCCATACGTCCAGATACGGCAAATTTGTTTGCCAGCCTTTGGAGCGTGGTTTTGCGGCGACCATCGGCAATTCCCTGCGCAGGATACTGCTGTCATCCATTCGGGGCGCGGCTATCACTTCGGTAAAAGTTGAAGGAGCGCAGCACGAGTTCACGACTATTGATGGCGTGCATGAGGATGTCGCTGACATCATCCTGAATCTGAAGTTAGTCAGACCTAAGCTGCATTCCTCCGAGACTCGGATTGCCTTCATCAAAAAGGTTGGGCCAGGTAGGGTGACAGCCGCAGACATCGATGGCGGTCCCGGGGTGGAAATTATGAACCCGGAGCAGCATATCTGCACCGTGACCGGAGAAAATGCCTCGTTTCAGGCCGAACTGGAGATTCAGTGGGGCAAGGGCTATGTAACGGCGGAGTGGAATAAAAAAGAGGATCAGCCGATTGGCATGATTCCTTTGGATGCCGCTTTTTCGCCGGTGCGCAGAATTCAGTATGTGGTGAGCCAAGCCCGTGTCGGTCAGCACACCGATTATGACCGTTTGACCATAGAAATTGAGACAGATGGTTCTGTTCTGCCGGAGAACGCGCTTGCTTATGCAGCCAAAATCCTCAAGGAGCAGATGACAGTCTTCATCAACTTCAACGAGCAAGAGGCTTCTGCTCCTGAACGACTGAAGGGTGATGGCGATGGCGCGGACGGCTTCCCGGCTTTCTTGGACAAAAATGTCGAGGACTTGGAACTGTCAGTGCGTTCGGCTAACTGCCTGAAGAATGCCGATATTCAGTACATCGGTCAGTTAGTGCAGAAAACTGATGCTGAGATGCTGAAAACCAAGAACTTTGGCCGCAAGTCGCTCAATGAAATCAAGGCATTGCTTTCTCAGCATAATTTAACCCTTAATATGAATCTTGAGGGTTGGATTCCGCCTGACGAGCGTGAACGGGAAAGAAGCTACGAGGAAGAATAGCCTTTTTCGCTGCATCTTGCCGTTGCATTGACATTTTGCTTTTTCGACAGATAAGGACAGAAGAATGAGACATAGAAACGCGGGCAGAAAACTAAACAGAACTAGTGCGCACCGCTTGGCCATGCTGCGCAATATTGTGACTTCTCTGCTCGAACATGAGCGTATCGTCACCACCTTGCCCAAGGCCAAGGAAGTCCGCCGAGAGGCAGAAAAGATGATCACTCTCGGTAAACGAGGCGATCTTCATGCACGGCGGCAGGCTTTAGCTTACGTGCGTTCACGAGATATCGTGGCCAAGCTCTTTGATAAGCTCAGTCCACAGTATGCAGATCGTCAGGGTGGCTATACCCGCATCATCCGTACCGGTGTTCGTCCAGGTGATGCAGCCCCGATGGCTTTGATCGAGCTGGTGGATTACGAGCTGCCAACCCAACAGCAAGCGGAAGAGAGCAAAGACGGAGAGTAAAACGTCAGTCTTTTTTGTTGTAAAAATAAAGAGTTAGGCCGGCCTGATGATTATTTTTTCATCTAACCGGCCTTTTCTTTGCCATGATTGAAGATCTTCAGCAGTTATCCCTTTCTGGGCCAGAAATCGAAACAAAGCCTTTTCGCTTCCGCTGTCATGCCGGGGTAAGCTGTTTTCTTACCTGCTGTCGCCAAGTTGAATTGCGGCTTTTTCCCTATGACGTGCTGCGGCTGAAAGAACATCTTTTGCTCAGTTCCACAGATTTTTTAGAGCTGCACACGCGGCTGGGTGTGGGGGCGCATCCTTTTTTTCCAGCG
>JAGIXO010000131.1 GCA_026122915.1 Candidatus Electronema nielsenii
AGGTGGCAGCGTGGCAAGCAGGGTCTTTTTGAGCCGATCAAGGTCAGCGGTGTTGTCAGCCAAACTGGGCGGCACAGCGGCTATTGATACCGCCAAGGTTAAAGGAATTGCTGCTGTCATAGGAACAAAGATAAACGGCTTTTCCGGGTATTGCTTGACTGAAATGCCCGCAGAGGGTAAAAAATATTGCTGCAATATCGTAGGGCAAAAAATATTTCGTCCCTACAATCTCCCTGCTACCTTTTACAATGAATCTCCTCAATCGCTATATTCTGAAGCAATTCGGCAAAAATCTCCTCATGCTGGCTTTGAGCTTCATCGCCTTGTATATTCTGATCGATTTCTTTGAAAAAATCGACAATTTCATGGAAAAAGGCAAGCCGATGGTGCTGGTGGGAAAATTCTTCCTCCTCTCTATCCCGTTTGTGGTGGAACAGATGGGGCCGGTCTGCATTCTGTTAGCTGGAGTTGTCACGCTGGGCGTACTTAACAATTCCAATGAGCTAACTGCGCTCAAGGCAGGCGGCATCTCCCTCAAGCAAATCACTCTCCCGATTATTGCTGCTGGATTAGCCGCAACGCTGCTGCTCTTAGCTTTGTCGCAGTTCGTCCTGCCGAGGACAGCGGCTATTACCAACCGAATCTGGCACCGCGAGGTCAAAGGCCAGATGCCGCTCGGCATCTATCGGAGTGGACGCTATTACTATCAGGGGGAAGACAATTTCTATTCCTTTGCTCGGCCTGATCCAGCGAAGACTGAATTCACCTTTTTCTCCCATGCCTCTTGGAATAAGAAGTACGAGCTGCAAACGTTGATCGCAGCAGAGCAGGCGGTTTGGCAGAACGGGGAGTGGATGCTGTACAACGGCCAGGTCCAGTTTGCGCAAGGAAAGGACAACTTCACAACCGAAGTCTTCGATATCCGCAGTTTTCCGTTCAAGGAAAAACCGGCGGATTTCTTTCTGCCTCGGCTACGGAGCAGCGAGCTATCTATCCTGGAGCTATATCGGGACGCACTGCGTGACAAGCAAAGTAAGGAGGAGCAGGCCGCTGCTTGGGCTGATTTTTACGGGCGGGTCTCGTACATTTTGCTGGGCCTACCTTTGCTTCTGCTGGGCCTGCCGCTCTTGCTCATCGTTTATAGAAAGTGGGGCCGTGATCTTTCCTTGGCTGTGCCGACAAGCTGCGGCATGGCCTTTGCCTGCTGGGGTATTTGGGCAATCTTGCAATCGTTAGCCAAGGCTGCTTATCTCAACCCATTGGCAGCAGCCTTATCGGTGCATCTGGTTGTAGGTACGCTGGGACTATTTCTACTGCTGCGGGAAGATACATAACACAATGAACAGCAACGAGCTGATTGTCACGAAACCGGTTGCCCTTTGGAACAGGGAGATCAAAGCTGAACCAAGCAAGCTCCTGCAAGGCATCGGCAAAATGCTGCTTAAAGGCGCATCGCTTGACTGGAGCGGCGTTGCTGAAGTCGCCTTAGACACCATTGATGCGGCTGGCTTGCGCGACAAGCCCAATGAGCTTGCCTATCTGCTCATATTCCGCTCGCTGGCCGCCGCGTTTGCGGAGCTGGTGAAGAACAACCGTGACCTGTTCCGCAAGCACCCGGAAGAAGCAGAGCTGGAAACGCTTTCCGCCCGCTTTGCAGAGGAAATGGGCAAGGCCGAGGTAACTATTACCACGAAATTCTTTGAACAGCCTGGTGAGCTGCCTTTGCTGGAGCAACTGCGCAGCCCGTTAGCTGCTTGGCTGCAAGGACTGGGTGCAAAACCCGCCGATGCGGAACAGATCGCCTGCCGTCTGCGGCATGACTTTGTCTTTGCCATAGATGAAACGCAGCGCAAGGCACCGCAGGACTACGCAGAGCTGATCAATTATTTCGACACGCCGTTCACCAAGGCCACAGTAGAGGTACAGAGCTGGCAGCTCTATAACCAATGGCTGCAACGGCAAATCAGCGACCGGATGTTTGAAGAAGCCTTTGGTGTGGAAAAGGTTTATGTGCCGCTGCGGGCGTATTACGAGGAAAAGGAGCGGGACGACGAAAACAGCCCGGAGCTTGCGCCGCATCGGGACAAAGTGAAACGGATTGTGGTTGATCTGGAGAGCGAGTTCCGCGCTTGGCTGGACAACTTCGCTGCTGGCTCGGCAGTGCGCTTTATCAGCGGCGGGCCGGGTTCGGGAAAATCCACCTTTGCCAAGATATTCGCCGCCAAGACCGCCGCAGAAACGAACATCCCCTGCCTGTATATTCCCCTGCATCTCTTTGATGCCACGGACAACCTGATCAATGCAATGGAGAGCCATATCAGGAGCAACCGTTTCCTGTCCGGCAATCCGCTCGCTGCCAGAGACGGCAAAGAACGGCTGCTGATCATCTTTGACGGCTTGGACGAACTGGCTCTGCAAGGCAAGGCGGCCTCCGAAACAGCGAACAGCTTTGTGGACGAAGTGCTGCGCCGCATCCACGAGGGCAACAGCCAAGGTCTGCACCGGCAGGTCATTATCACCGGGCGGACGATTGCTGTTCAATCGGTGGCGGCAAAGCTGCGCGAAGCCAAGCAGATCAGCCATGTGCTGCCGTATTTCATTGCAGAAGAGGAGCGCGAGGAATACCAAGACCCGGACGGCCTGCTGCTTGAAGATCAGCGGCAGCGGTGGTGGCGGCAGTACGGCGACGCTGCGGGCAAAGGCTATGCGGGCCTGCCTGATGACTTGGCGCGTGAGCATCTTGTTGAGATCACGGCCCAGCCGCTGCTCAATTACTTGGTTGCTCTTAGCTATGACAGTGAGGAATTCACGTTTACCGATGAGACTACGTTGAATCAGATTTATGCTGATCTAATCAATAAAGTCTATCGCCGCCAGTACGAAGGCGGTGGCCGGGTAAGTGCCTGTGCAGGCAGGCTGAACGAAGAGCAGTTTGTCCGGGTTCTGGAGGAAATCGCCTTGGCGGTATGGCATGGCGACGGGCGCACGGCCACAGTTGCCGGGATTCGGGAAAAACTCAAGGCGGGCGGCATTGAACGCTATTTGGAGCAGTTCCAAGAAGGAGCTAAAGCGGGCGTGACTCGTCTGCTCACCGCCTTCTACTTCCGGCAAAGCGAAAACCGCCAAGACGGCGACCCGACCTTTGAATTCACGCATAAGAGCTTTGGCGAATACCTGACAGCCCTGCGCATTGTCCGCCTTTTGCGCCAGATGGAGAAGCAGCGCAGGCGGCGGCAGGAAGACCCGGATGACGGCTGGTCGGAAAAGGTGGCTTTGCAGCACTGGACTGCCTTTTGCGCCGTTAGGCCAATAGACGATGACCTACTGCGCTTTATCAGCAATGAATTCCGCGCCATGACGCAAGAAGAGCTGCTGGCTTTGCAAGCTATGGTGCGCGAGCTGCTCAGTTACACCATCAATCAGGGCCTGCCTTTTCATGAAGACTTTAAGGACAAAGGCTTTAAAGAGCATCTGCGTTTAGCCCGGAATGCGGAATCAGCTTTGCTGGCCGTGCATTTTCACATTGCCGAGCGGACTGAGCAGGTTTCAAGGTTAGCGTTAGAGTGGGATTGTACCTTTGGAGAATGGTTTAGGCGTTTGAGTGGGCCGAGTGGATGTGCAGACTGGTTAGGGTACTTGGATTTATCCTGCTATGATTTCGAGTCGCAGAATTTTGATTCAGCAAACTTTGTCATGTCCAATCTTCAAGGCACAGATTTGACTTATTCAATATTTGAGCGGGGTGCAGCTTGAGAAGGCAATGCTTTTTGGTGCCAATTTGCAAGAGGCAAACCTTGCAGGAGCCAATCTCAAGGATGCTGACCTTGAAGGAGCTGATTTGCGAAACGCAAAACTTGAAGGGGCCAATTTGGAGGGGGCGGATTTAGGTGGTGCTATTCTCACAGGCACCATCTTGGAAAAGAAGGAGGCGTAGATACTGTTGTCCGTGTCAAGCCCCGTGGAGTGCTGGATCGAACATTTTTCCTGATTTGAGGACACCGACGGCGACATGCACGAGCTTGCGCATCATGGCGCAGATGATGACCATAGGGGGTTTTCCGTTCGCGGCGAGGCGCGCTTTGAACGCCTTG
>JAGIXO010000132.1 GCA_026122915.1 Candidatus Electronema nielsenii
CGGCCTGAAGGCGTTGAAGAGTGCCTACGGCCTGAGCGATGATCAGTTTGAGGCCCTGATGAACTTCGCCAGGGCTGAGGCTGTCCTCAAACGCGAGCCGGAATGCTGCGCCAAGAAGCCGGTTGCGGCTCCTGTGGCTGCGCCGGTCGCTCCGGCAGCTCCGGTTGTGGATGACTCGGCAGAGAAGGCAGCTAAGGCAGCAGCAGAGGCCAAATTGAAGGCTGAGGCGGATGCAGCCGCAAAAGCAGCGGCAGAAGTGAAAGCCAAGGAAGAGGCTGCGGCCAAAGCAAAGGCAGACGCGGAAGCCAAGCTAAAGGCGGAAGCAGAGGCCAAGGCTAAAGCTGATGCCGAAGCAGCCGCGAAAGCTGCGGCAGCAGTTAAGCCCGCCCCGGCTGCTGCTTCCACCGACTTTGCGGCTCCGGCATTAGCAACCGGCGAGGCTCCCTTTGCGGAACGCGCGGCCAAGGTGCCTGCTTCGTCGTACAAGGTCAACTACTCCGGCGCAATCCGCGAAGTGACCCTCGGCAACGGCGGCAAGACCGTGACTGTGGGTGGCTCGACCTCGTTACCCTTCCATCTCTTTGAAGGGGCGATGAAGAACAAGCCGCTGATCGCGATGGAAGTGATGGACATCCGCCCGGACAACTGGCCCGCCACCCTGAGCCGACATTTCGAGGACGTGATGGGCGACCCGGTCGCTTGGGCGCGCAAGTGCGTGGATGTCTATAAGGCTGACGCGATCAACATCTGGCTGGCTGGCACGGATCCCAACGGCGCGAACCGTCCGGCCAAGGATGCGGCGCAGGATGCGGCAAAGGTGATTCAGGCCATTGATGTGCCGGTGATAGTCTGGGGCTGCGGCAATGCGGACAAAGACACCGAGACCCTGCGCGAAGTCACCTCGATGATTGGCGACAAGAAGGTCTGCCTAGCCCCGCTGGAGGACAGCAACTACCGCTCCATCGGCGCGACCGCCATGGCCTTCCGCTACCCGGTGGTGGCTGCCTCGCCGATTGACGTGAACCTTGCCAAGCAGCTCAACATCCTGCTGGAGAACCTCGGCGTGGGTCTCGACACCGTGCTGATGGATCCCTCGGTCGGCGCGCTCGGCTACGGCATCGAATACACCTACTCGGTCATGGAGCGCATCCGCCTCGCCGCCCTCACCCAGAAAGATGAGAAGTTGCAAGTGCCGCTCATCTGCAACTTGGGCCGCGAGGTCTGGAAGACAAAAGAGGCCGCCCTGCCCAGCGATGCGCTGCTCGGCGACCAAGAGCGGCGCGGCATCATGATGGAGGCGGTCACTGCCTCCTGCATGTTGATGGCGGGCGGCGAAGTGCTGATCATGCGTCATCCCAAAGCGGTGAGCATGACCAAATCGCTGATCAACGGGCTGATCGGCTGATCGGCACGGAACGAATTGAACCTCTGAGAACCGCAAAGGGAGTTAGTTTCAATGTCGAAAATCATCTGTTCCGCAGCCATACGCGGTGCCCATAAGATCGTGGACATGGCGGAAGCCAGCTACGAGGAGGCTCTGAAAAAATTCGGGCCTGAGCACGAAGTTTCCTTCCCCAACACTGCCTATCATCTGCCGATTATTTATTCGATGCTCGGCGCGAAGGTGCAGAAGTTGGGCGATATGAAGGAGATTTTCCAAGAATGCCGCACGCTCTTGCCCGCGATTGTCAGCGACAATATCTGGCTGCCGTATCTTGCCCCGGCCTTAGACGCAGGCATGGCCACTTATTTTGCCGAGGAGATGTACGAGGCCATCCGTTATCTCAACGAGCCGAATTTCTACACCAAAAGCGAAGAGCCTACGCCGGAGAATCTCTGGCTGGGCGCGGCGGACGACGTGATCTTCCGCAAGCGCGGCGTGGAGTTTGTTGACGGCACCGCGCCTGGCTTCGCGGCCATCGTCGGCTCGCCGGAGGATAAAGCGGTGGCCTCCAAGATCGCCTTGGAGCTACAGGAGAAGAATCTTTACATCTTCATGCACGACCAGTCCAAGGGCAAGAACATGGCCGAGCTGCTCAAGGAGAACGGCGTGCAGGTCGGCTGGAACACCCGCTTGGTTCCCTTCGGCAAATCCTACACCTCGGTGGTCTTTGCCATCGGCTTTGCCTGCCGCGTGGCCTTGGCTTTCGGCGGCGTGAAGCCGGGCGACTACCGCGCCAACCTGATCTACAACAAGAACCGCACCTTCGCCTTTGTCATGGCCTTTGGCCCGGTCAGCGACGAGTGGTACGCCAACGCTGCCGGTGCCATCAACTGGGGCTTCCCGACCATCTCTGACTACGACATCCCGCAGGTGCTGCCCACCGGCATCTGCACCTACGAGCACGTCGTCTCCAACGTGCCGCACGAGGAGATTGTCCAGAAGGCCATTGAGGTGCGCGGCCTCAAGGTCAGCGTCAACAAAATTGACATCCCCATGTCCTTTGGCCCGGCCTTTGAGGGCGAGCGCATCCGCAAGGATGATCTGTACATGGAGTGCGGCGGCGGTCGCACCACCGGCGTGGAAGTGCTGATCTCCAAGGAGATGGATGAGGTTGAGGACGGCAAAGTCATCCTCGAAGGGCCGGACATCAGCGACATCAAGCAGGGCCAAAACCTGCCCATCGCTATTCTGGTTGAGGTCGCTGGCCGTGAAATGCAGTCCGACTTTGAGCCGATTCTGGAGCGCCAGTTCCACCACCTGATCAACTACGTGCAAGGCATCATGCACATTGGTCAGCGCAACATCATGTGGGTGCGCATCGGCAAGGGCGCAGTGGAGAAAGGCTTCTCCTTCAAGCACATCGGCAAGGTGCTGCATGGCAAGCTGCATCAGGAGTTCGGCGCGATCCTCGACAAGGTGCAGGTGAAAATCTACACGGTGCAGGACAAGGTCGAGGAAGTGATGGCCTTGGCCAAGCAGGTGTATACGGAGCGCGACTTGCGTCTTGGCGCGATGACCGACGAGACCGAGGAGGTCTTCTACTCCTGCACGCTCTGCCAGTCCTTTGCGCCGAGCCATGTCTGCGTGATCACACCGGAGCGCATCGGCATGTGCGGGGCCTATAACTGGTTAGACGGCAAGGCTTCGTTCCAGATCAACCCGACTGGCCCGAACCAGCCGATTCCCAAAGGCGAATGCACTGACCCGGACAACGGCTACTTCAGCGGCATCAACGAGTTTGTCAACCAGGCTTCACGCGGCGCAGTCACCGAGGTGAGCTGCTACTCGCTGATGAACAACCCGATGACCGCCTGCGGCTGCTTTGAGGCCATCGCCGCCATGCTGCCGCAGTGCAACGGCATCATGGTTGTCAACCGCGACTACATGGGCATGACTCCGTCCGGCATGAAGTTCACCACGCTCGCGGGCATGGCGGGCGGCGGCATGCAGACCCCCGGCTTCATGGGCGTGTCCAAGCACTTCATGACCAGCAAGAAGCTCTTCAAGGCTGAGGGCGGTCTGAAGCGGATGGTCTGGATGCCCAAGATGATGAAGGAGGAGATCAGCGACAAGCTGAAGGCCGCCTGCGCGGACATGGGAATGCCGGAGCTGTACGACATGATCGCCACCGAGGAGCAGGGCACCACCGAGGCGGAAATCTTGGCCTTCATGAAGGAAAAGGGCCATCCTGCTTTGGAGATGGAAGCAGCGATGAGCTGATTGCCGAAGGCTATGCAAGGGGCGGAGCTGTTCGTCTGTCCCTTGCTGACCTTTGGGGGTGATGTGGGCTTGTTCGATTTTGAAGAGAGTGACCTCCATTTTGAATGAAAGTCATACTTTTTTGAATTGAGACCCTATTAGTTAGAATGGATGCGCCTCTCGTTTAAAGAGAGGTAGGTCTATTTTGAATCAAGCCCCCTCTCTTTTGAACGGAGGTTGTGTCATTCAAAAAAGAGCAGGCTCTATTCAAAAGAGTTGGCTTTCTTTTTAGAAAAGAGAAGGTGCTTTTGAGCAGAGGCATTGGGCGCGGCGAGAGCGGACAGGGGCAATTGAGGAGAGGAGTGCTGCGCTGGAGAAAGGAGGAACATTGATGAAGCCAAAAGTTTATCTTGAAACCAGCATCCCAA
>JAGIXO010000133.1 GCA_026122915.1 Candidatus Electronema nielsenii
GTATGTTCTGTTGAGGTACGGGCGTTTTTTATTGACAGGTTGTTCGTTGCAACGTTAAAGAAAGGTGCTGGATATTACATGATGCAGGCGAAAAGTCAAGCTGCTGAGATTGACCGGAGGGACAACATGGCTGACGAAGACAAGAAAAAGTCGTTCTGGGAGACGCTGCCGGGAGTTATTACAGCAGTAGGCGGACTTCTTGTAGGTGTTGCGGCGGTGATTGCCGCGCTGAATGAGGGGGCTACTAAGGAGAATACGCCGAAAGCAGAGCCTCTGGCAGTGCTGACTGCAAACGATGCTGCGGAGAAACGGGCCACTGAACTCGAACGGCAACTGACTGAGTTCACCTCTGCTAAGGATAAAGCTCAACAAGAGGCTGATGCTGCAAGGCTGAAGTGGAGAGAAAAGCGGAGGCGGCAATAGCTGCGGAGAAACGGGCCACTGAACTCGAACGGCAACTGGCTGAGATCGCCTCTGCTAAGGAGAAAGCCCAACAAGAGGCTGATGCTGCCAACGTTGAAGCGGAGCTAGTGAAAGCGGAGGTCATCGCAGTAAAGGCAAGAGCAGATGAGGCGGAGAGGAAAGCGAAGGCGGCAATAGCTGTGGCCGCACAACTGGTTGCTGCTGATGCTCAAGCCCAAGCAGAAGCAGATGCAGCAAAGGAAGCAGAGCCAAAGCAGGGCGACAGTATCAACGATGACGCAACCGGCATGAAATTAGCCTATGTGCCGAGTGGCTGCTTTATGATGGGTTCATCCACAGATGATGAAGGTCATGAAAATGATGAAGGGCCAGTGCATAAGGTCTGCGTGGACAGCTTCTGGATGGGGCAGTATGAAGTCACGCAAGGGCAGTGGGAAAAGGTCATGGGCGCAAATCCATCCAAGTTCAAGAAGGGCGGCAACTATCCGGTTGAGCGAGTTTCTTGGAACGACGTGCAGGACTTCATCAAGAAACTGAACAGCAGCACTGGCAAGAGCTACCGCCTGCCCACCGAGGCCGAATGGGAATACGCCTGCCGGGCGAATTCACCCGGCAAATACTGCGGCGGCGATGATATAGATGCTTTGGCTTGGCACAGCAAGAACAGCGGCGACAGCACACATCCGGTTGGCGGGAAGCAGGGGAACGGCTTTGGCCTGTATGACATGAGCGGCAATGTCTATGAGTGGTGCGCCGATTGGTACGGAAAAGATTACTACGCCTCCAGTTCGCAGAGCAACCCTGTCGTCCCTAACTCCGGCTCGAACCGCGTGATTCGCGGCGGCGCCTGGTTAAGCCCGCTCAGGTTCGGGCGGGCGGCGTTCCGCAACTGGAGCAGGCCTGACAACAGCGAAGGCTACCTCGGCTTCCGTCTCGTTCTATCCGTTAAGGCACTGTAGGGGCAGGCCCCCGTGCCTGCCCTTGTTCAATCGGCCGGACTATTCGTATCGCCCCGCCTAAAGTATATTATTCCCTTCACACAGGAGAACTACAATGAGCAAGAAGATCGTTATTGTTGGCGGCGTGGCCGCTGGCCCGAAAGCAGCCTGCCGTCTCAAGCGTCTCCAGCCGAGCTGGGACATCACGGTCGTGGATCAGGATTCTCTGATCTCCTACGGTGGCTGCGGCATTCCCTACTACGTCAGTGGGGATGTGGCGGAAGAGACTGCTCTTCGTTCCACCAGCTTTCATGCGGTGCGCGACGAAGCCTTTTTCGAGAATGCCAAGGGCGTGACTGTACTCACCCGCACCAAAGCCTTATCGATTGACCGCAAGGCCAAGAAGCTCAAGGTCGAGAACCTGCAAACCGGTGTGCAGAGCGAGCTGGACTACGACAAGCTGCTGCTCGCAACTGGCTCCAAGCCCTTTGTTTTGCCGATACCCGGCGCGGACTTAGACGGCGTATTCACCATTGCTGATTTGCACAAGGCGATTGAGATCAAGCGGCGTATCGCGGGCGGCAAGGTGGGCAAAGTGGTGGTTATCGGTGGCGGTGCGATTGGCATTGAGATGGCCGAAGCCTTCACCGACCTGTGGGGGATCGAGACCGCGCTGATTGAGTTCATGCCCCAGCTGCTGCCGCGCATTGTGGATGCTGAGTTTGCCGCCATGCTGAAGAAGCATTTGATCGACAAGAACGTGGCGGTATATCTGTCCGAGGGAGCAAGTGAAATCCTTGGCAACAGCGAGGGCAAGGCGATTGCGGTCAAAACCCCGCAGCGTACTTTAGAGGCGGATTTGGTGATCATGGCTGCTGGTGTACGTCCGCGCAACGAATTAGCCAAAGAAGCAGGACTGGCAATCGCATCCGGCTTTGGCGGGATTGTCGTCAACAGCAGGATGCAGACCAGCGACCCGGATATCTACGCTGCCGGAGACTGCATTGCCACCCGCCACCTTGTCACAGGCAAGCAGGCATTTGCTCCGCTTGGCTCGCTCGCCAATCGAGAAGGCCGGGTAGCTGCGGACAATATGGCCGGGTATGCCACCACCTTTGACGGCGTGGTCGGCTCGTTCATCATGAAGGCTTTTGAACGCTGCATCGCGGCCACTGGCATCAGCTATGAAACCGCAGTCGCAGAGGGTTTTGACGCAGACTACTCACTCACTGCGCCTGCTGACCGCGCCCACTTCTTCCCGAACACCGCAGCAGTTATCCTGCAAATGGTCTTTGATAAACGGACGCGGCGGGTATTAGGTTTGCAGGCGTTCGGCGCGATGAATGATTCGATCTCTGCTCGCATTGATGCGGCAGCTGTCCTTATTAGTAAGGGCGCGGTGATTGAGGACTTCAGCATGGCTGAGATGGCCTATGCGCCGCCCTTCTCTTCTGCCATTGATTCGCTCAATGCAGCTGCGTTTGTGGCTGACAACATCTGCGCTGGCCTGCTGCGCAAGGTGGGTGTGGCCCGCTTCCTCGCGTGGATGGAGGATTTCAATCGGGAACCAGATTGGCTTGCCTTAGATATTCGCCATGCCAAAGATGCGGCAATCTTGGTGGAGAAGTTCGGCAACGAGAAATGGCTGTCAGTACCCTACACCGAAGTGCGCGCACGGCTTACGGAAATCCCAGCAGACAAGACCCTGATCATTCTCTGCGACGCAGGTACACGCTCGTATGAGGTGCAAGTGTTTCTCGATCATGCGGGCAAGCGCAACAGCCTTGTTCTCAGTGGTGGGTTCAATGTGCTGCGGAGAATTGGCGCGGGGTGGTTAGCGAAGTAAAGGAAGCGGAGAAAACAAAGCGGGCTGGAGACGGCCCGCAGCCTGCTTTTCTATGCCAGCCGCAGAGGCATTGACCGCACTTCCGCAATATTGAGCAGCTGCCTGTCATTGGTCAGCAGAACCGCATCATGGGCTATTGCTGTGGCGCAGATGATCGCGTCAGGAATTTTCATCCTGCACTTCTTCCGCAAAGCGACGGTGTTCCGCTTCACGCCTTCGTCCAACGGCAACACGGCAATTTCCCGGAAGAAGCGCTTCAGCAGCTCCTCATCCTTCTGCGACAGTCCGGGAAACGAGAGCAGCTCTATCTCCGTGATGACCGAGATGCCGTACCGCTCCTCCGCAAGAGGCGCGGCCAGCTGCCCCTTTTGCAGATAGATGACGGCGTTCGTGTCTAAAATCAGCATCTCACCATTCCTCGTCCCTGAGCTGCCGCTGATACTCCACGCCGTCAACAGGCCAGGCAATGCTTCCAGCGTAGCGCATCAGACTGGCGCACTCAGCTTGACTGTCCGTCTCCAAAATTGTTATTTTGTCCTTTGGCAGTCCGTTGAGCATTGCCAGCAGAATGCTGTACAGGCTATCATCAACTTTCATACATAAAGTTTTCATATCTACCTCGCCACTGGTGACGGATGCGGCTTTGGAGTCATTCCCCGCGCCGCCTGGCAGGAACAATAGCATATTATAAGCGGAACTGCACCACGATATTCTGGAACACATCGGCAAGCGCAACAGCCTTGTTCTCAGCGGCGGGTTCAATGTGCTGCGGAGAATTGGCGCGGGGTGGTTAGCGAAATAACGCGCTGCGCCGCTCGAACGCGCATGGCCGAAAAAGTTCATGCTTGCATGGAGCAAAACTCG
>JAGIXO010000134.1 GCA_026122915.1 Candidatus Electronema nielsenii
GAGCGCGAGGCCGCAGTCGGCGGCGACCCGTTCGCCTTCGAGGATGCGCCGCGCTACGAGTTTCAGGTGCCGGAGCAGTTCTGCCACGTTGATCTGCGCACGCTGGCGGTCGCGGAAGGCCCGGCCAACGAGCTGGCCGCAGTGGTGAAAAAGGTGCATCCTTGGTCGTCGCTGTATTACGGGCTGACGGCGGCGGATGTGGTGCGGCGGCTTTATACGGAGTGGATTCCCAAATACCGGGGCGCGGGCTGCGAGATTCAGGTGCTCTCGCCGATGATCCGGGGCAGTCTCGGCACGATGGCCCTGAACAAGATGCTCCAGCAGGCGGTGAATCCGCCGCAGGAGGGGAAGGCGGAAATCACCGTCGGCGAGCGGCTGTTCCGCACCGGCGACCGGGTGATTCACCGCCGCAACAACTACGATCTCGGCGTGTTCAACGGCGACATCGGCAGGATAAGCGGCGTGAACAATGCGGACATGACCCTGCGGGTCTGCTTCATGGATCAGCGTGAGGTGGAGTATCAGCGCGAGCAGATCACCGAGCTAGAGCTGGCGTATGCCATCACCATTCACAAGGCGCAGGGTTCGGAGTTCGAGGCGGTCATCATCCCGGTCATGAGCCAGCATTACCGGATGCTCTTCCGCAACCTGATCTACACCGGCCTGACGCGGGCGCGGAAGCTGGCGGTGTTCGTCGGCACGAGGAAGGCGTTGGCAATGGCGGTTGCGAACCGGGACACGGGGCTGCGGCAGACGGCGTTAAGGGATTTGGTGGGAGGAGAGGAGTAATCAGCACCGCGACGAAGCAAGATCATACACCTCTTTATCTCTGCGCGGGCCGACAGCAAGAACAAAGACTGTGACCGTGGTTTCAGTCACTTGATACACCACGCGGTAGTCGCCAATCCGCAGCTTACGGAAAGCGGACAGATTGCCGGAGAGCGGCACCCCGAACTGCAAGGGTTCTTGCGTCAGTTTGCTGTCTATCGCCCGAAGAATGCGCCGGGCCGCAGCAACACCAACCCGCTTCAGATCATCTTCCACCTCCGGGTGATAACTGACTGTCCAGCTCATCTGTCGAATCTCTCCAGCATCTTTTCATGCGAAATCCCTTCCTCCGGCTTGAAGGTCTTCAGCCGGGCAAAGGCCAAGGCCGCAAGGCGCAGGTCTTCTAATTCCTCCTCCAAGGCTTCGTAAGCATCAAAGGAAAGAAGAACGGCCTTTGGCGCATCGTTTTCAAGAATGATCAGCTTTTCTGTTTCGCCACATTCAAGCGAAGCTAAAGCGGCGGCTGTTTTCTGTGACAGCGCGGCGGCGGAGAGATAATTTGCGGCGGGCATGGCTCATGCTCCTTGGGGGAAATTTTCAGAAGATACCTCTTTAACATAGCATGTTCAGGATGGTAATGCAACGAACAGAGGATGCTGAAAGTAAAGCAATTCTGGTCAGCAAGTGTTCGTCGGCACGAGGAAGGCGCTGGCGATGGCTGTGGCGAACCGGGATACTGGGCTGTGGCAGACGGCGTTGAGGGAGCTGGTGGGCGGTGCTTGCTCCTTCTAAGAACTCATGCTAACTTGTTTCTCCAACTGCTGATCGCTCTTGCCGTCCCCTGCCTGTTCCGGTTAGACTTGCCCATCCGCATTCTGCTGAAAAGGAGCAAGCAAGCCATGAATCTCCCCCGAACATCCTGCCCCTTCATCACCGGGCCGAAGATTGAAGACCCCGCCCTCTTTGTTGGCCGCGCAGAGGAGCTGCGCACCCTTGCCGCCCGGATGAGCGGTGTGCAGCCAGTCAGCGTCAACGTGGTTGGCGGGCGGCTGAGTGGCAAGTCTTCGCTGCTCTGGCATTTTACGCAGACCTATGCGCAGCGCGTGCCTGATCCCGCCCGCTTTGTGGTCGTCTATATCAACCTGCAACAGGTCAAGCCTGCGACCGAAGCCGAGTTCTATCAGGCATTGGCGCAAGCCCTGCGCAAGCTGCCTGCGGTTGAGCAGAGGATGCCGCTGCGCAGTGCCTTGGCCCGCTTCTCCGGTGGCAGCAGGGAGTTCGGCGATGTTCTGGACAGGATAGCCGGGCATGGGCTGCTGCCGGTCTTCTGCTTGGATGAGTTCGAGAAGCTCTTCGACCACGTGGAGGCATTGAGCAAGGACTTCTACGACCGGCTGCGCGGCCTGATGAGCACCAACAAGATGATGCTCATCATTGCCAGCCGGAAGCCGCTGGAGGTCTGCGGCGCGGAGCAGCAGCTCAACTCCGCTTTCTTCAACATGGCCCAGCTCTGCGAGCTGAAGGACTTCAGCGAGGAGGAGGCGGAAGAGCTGCTTCTGCTGCCCAGCCCGCTTGCGCCCGCGCTGGACGCAGAAGAGCGCAGGCTGGCCCGGAAGTGGAGCGGCAGACAGCCGCATCTGCTCCAGCTGGCGGCCTTGTGTTTGTTTGACGCGCGGCAGGCTGGCAAGGACGCAGCATGGGCGAAAAAGCGGTTTGAGGCGCAGCGCAGCCAGGTCAAGCCGGACAGCATCTGGACACGCCCGCTTGGTTTGGTGCTGCGGAGCTGCCGCACGCTGCTTGATCCGCTGGCTGAGGACTCGGAGAAGTGCCGGAAAGTGCTGTTCAACATCGTTCTGCCGCTGGCCGTGCTGGCCTGCGCCCTGCTGACCGGGAAAGTGCAGCCTGCCGCCGCGTTGGACTGGCTGCTGAAGAAGACCGGCCTGCTGTAGGGGCTGGCCCCCGTGCCTGCCCTGCGTTTTTGGGGCAACCACAGGGGGTTGCCCCTACACGATGCTGATGACAATTCTCACAGGAACCTTCTCGCCAGACGGCAAGGAGGCATGGCGGAAAACAGTATGCCTCGATGCCGCAATACGCTATGCAGGCATACCGTTTCCCTTCATGCCTCGATATCGTAATACGGTATGCAGGCATGGCGCAGAACAGTATGCCTCGTTGTCGTGAAACGCCATGCCTGCATAGCGGAAAACGGGATGCCTCCTTGCTCGTTGGCGGGAAGGAAGGCGGGCGCACGACGCGCTCTTGGCAATGGCGCATCAACCAAGGAGCACCCATGCAGTACGTGAAAGAATGCCTCCAGTTGCTGTACTGGATATATTTCAAGCCCTACACCCTGAAGCGGCACGTGCGGGCGATTTGCCCGGAGATCACCGATCCCTATAGTGACAACATCTTCTGTCGCTCGGCAGAGGCAAGGGCCAACTCGCGCCTGCAACGTTACGATGATCAAATATGGTGGCTGACTGTTTTAGCTCCAATAGCTGGGATGTTCCTTTTCGTACCATCAGCGATGATCTTGAGCAACGAGCCGCTATCGACTATCGGTGTTATAGAGCGATTTAACTTGGCAGCCATGCCATTCAGTTGGCTTTTGATACAGTTAGTTATTCGGGCAACCAGAAGGAAGCTGGCTAAGAAGACAGCATTCTATTTGATGTTTATTGCATCGCTTGCATGGTTCTTAGTGATAGGGAAAAAAACAACCTTCCTTCTTCCTACTGAAGGTTTGTCTTTACTGATGTTCATCATTGTGGCAGCAGTTTCATTCGGATTGGCAATTGGTTTGACCAGTGGACAGTCACTCAAGTTGCCAGCAGACGTGGTATTCGGTCTGGTACTTGCCTCGCCAGCTACACTGGCAACGGGAGGAACAATAGACACGACGTTAGGCACGGCAGTCGGATTGGCAACTGGAGCACTATTTGGTGTGGCAATAGGTGTGTCTGAAGAAATAACGTTGGGCATAACGTTGGGAATCATAGGTGGCTCGATAATAAGCGTGAAGTTAGGCGCAGTATTTGGTGCAGCGGTCGCTGCTGCCTTCATCCTCGGCCTACTGCGCATCCCCTTCTGGCTGCCGGAGCTGCTGTGGATGTTCTTCATCACGCTCTGGCCACGCCCAGCCGCAGCCAAGCTGCCTTGTCTGCCGCCGCAGTTCGACCAGATTATCTATTTCCCTCTGCCGTTCCTGCCCGGCCTCATCGCTGAAGCCTATCAGGAGAACCAGGCCGCCGCCCGCCAGACCATCAGCTACCTGATCAG
>JAGIXO010000135.1 GCA_026122915.1 Candidatus Electronema nielsenii
CAAGGATGAGGACAAGGACTTTGTCATCCAAACGGTCATGGACACAGCCCGCACCGCAGGCAAGGGCGCCTTTGGTGACGGCAAGATCTTCGTCAGCCCGGTGGAAGAGGTCTATACGGTCAGCTCCGGCCAGAAGGAGGCCTGATCATGAAAGAGGTGATTGCGGTTGTCCGCATCAACATGATGAACCAGACCAAGAAGGCTCTGAGCGACGCGGGCATTGCGGCCTTCTTCGCCCACGAATGCCAAGGCCGGGGCAAGGGCTTCATCAATCCCAAGGTGCTTGCCGGCGTGGACAGCGGCTACGAGGAAGCGGCCTCGGTGCTGGGCGAGAAGGGCAAGCTGTATCCCAAGCGCATGGTGACGGCAGTGGTTGAGGACAGCCAAGTGGATGACGTGGTGCAGGCCATCATCGCTGTCAACAAAACAGGCAAGCCCGGCGACGGCAAGATCTTTGTCCTGCCGGTCGCTGACGCAATCCGCGTCCGCACGGGTGAGAAAGGCGAGATCGCCATTGGCTGAGAATCAACCTTTCAGGAGAATGCAATGACAGCAGTAAAGAACAGAAAGGCGCAGCTTGGGCCTGCGGAGGTCAAGGCCGAGCTGCTGGCCAAGTACCCGCCCAAGGTGGCCCGCAAGCGCAGCAAGCAGATCATGATCAACGAGGCGCTGGAGAATGGCACACCTGAGATCACTGCCAACGTGCGCACCATACCCGGCATTATTACGATGCGCGGTTGTACATACGCAGGCTGCAAGGGCGTTATCATGGGGCCAACTAGGGATATCGTCAACCTGGTGCATGGCCCGATAGGATGCAGCTTCTACGCCTGGCTGACCCGGCGTAACCAGACCGACCCTGGCCCGGAAGGACCAGACGGCGAGAACTTCATGACCTACGCCTTCTCCACCGACATGCAGGAGCAGGACATCATCTTCGGCGGAGAGAAGAAGCTGGCAGCGGCCATCCAGGAGGCCTACGACCTCTTTCATCCCAAGTCGATAGCGGTCTTTGCCACCTGCCCGGTTGGTCTGATCGGCGATGACATCCACACCGTGTCGCGGCAGATGAAGGAGAAGCTGGGCGACTGCAACGTGTACGCCTTCAGCTGTGAAGGCTACAAGGGCGTGTCGCAGTCCGCAGGGCATCACATCGCCAACAACCAAGTCTTCCGCCATATCGTGGGTGCGGACGACCGGCCAGTGGAGGGCAAGTACAAGATCAGCCTGCTCGGTGAGTACAATATCGGCGGGGACGGGTTTGAGATAGACCGGGTTTTCAAGAAGTGCGGTATTACCAATATAGCCACGTTCTCAGGCAACAGCACGTATAAGCAGTTCGCTACTGCGCATCAGGCTGATCTGAACGCCGTGATGTGCCACCGCTCGATTAACTACGTGGCCGACATGATGGAGACGAAGTTCGGCATTCCGTGGATTAAGGTGAACTTCATCGGAGCCAAGGCCACGGCCAAGTCTCTGCGGAAGATCGCGGCCTACTTCGAGGACAAGGAGCTGATCGACCGCGTAGAGCAGGTGATTGCTGAGGAGATGCCGGAGGTGGAGGCGGCAGTGAAGGAGATCATGCCGCGCACTGAGGGCAAGACCGCGATGATGTTCGTGGGCGGCTCGCGGGCGCACCACTACAATGAGCTGTTCAATGAGTTGGGCATGAAGACCATCTCTGCGGGCTATGAGTTCGGCCACCGTGACGATTACGAGGGCCGCCGCGTCATCCCGACCATCGAGGTGGATGCGGACAGCCGCAACATCGAGGAGATTGAGGTCGAGGCTGATGCCACGCGCTTCAAGCCGCGCAAGACAGCCGAGGCGATGCAGGCCCTCGAAGCGGCGGGCGCGGTCAAGTTCAAGGACTACGAGGGCCTTGCACCGGACATGGACGCAGGCACCCTCATTATAGACGACCTCAACCAGCACGAGGCGGAAACGCTGGTCAAGCTGATGAAGCCGGACATCTTCTGCGCGGGCATCAAGGAGAAGTTCTCCATCCAGAAGCTCGGCATCCCGATGAAGCAGCTGCACAGCTACGATTCCGGCGGGCCATACGCGGGCTTCCAGGGCGCGGTCAACTTCTACAAAGAGATCGACCGGCTGGTCAACAGCAAGGTCTGGTCGTACATGAAAGCGCCGTGGCAGGAGAACCCGCAGCTATCTGGCGCGTATGTCTGGGAGTGAACCGTAGGGGCAGGCCCCAGTGCCTGCCCTGAACGAAGCAGGGCGAACACAGGGGTTCGCGCCTACGGTGGGACTGCTACTTGGTGCAGACACCAAGTTTTGGTTGGTGTACCCACCAAGATTCGTTTGGTGTAGATACCAAGATCTGGTTGGTGCAGACACCAAGTTATACCCTACAGCAGCACGTCCAGATGAGTTGTCCATTTTCATACAATGAATTCCTACGAGGCAAGAACATGCTCTTACGACATACACCGAAAGAAATCACTGAGCGCAGTGCCTTGACCATCAACCCGGCCAAGACCTGCCAGCCCATCGGCGCGATGTACGCGGCTCTGGGCATCCACGGCTGCCTGCCGCACAGCCACGGCTCGCAGGGCTGCTGCGCCTATCACCGCTCCGCTTTAACACGACACTACAAGGAGCCGGTGAGCGCGGCGACTAGCTCGTTTACCGAAGGCTCGTCGGTCTTTGGTGGCCAGGCGAACCTGATGCAGGCCTTCAGCAATATCTTCACGGTCTATAACCCGGAGATTATTGCGGTGCACACCACCTGCCTATCCGAGACCATTGGCGACGACCTGCCGCAGATCCGCAAGAAGGCCATCGCCGAGGGCAAGATCCCGGAAGGCAAGTACGTCATCAGCGCGTCCACGCCGAGCTACGCAGGCTCGCACGTGACCGGCTTCTCGAACATGGTCAAGGCGATGACAGAGCTGGCCGAGCCAACCGGCAAGAAGAACGGCAAGGTCAACTTGATCCCCGGCTGGGTCGAGCCGTGCGACATGGAGGAGCTGAAGCGTCTGAGCAAGCTGATGGGCGTGGGCACGATCATGTTCCCGGACACCTCTGGCGTGCTCAACACCCCGTTGACGGGCGAGTACAAGATGTTCCCGGACGGCGGCGTGACCATTGCCGAGCTGAAGTCCGCCGCAGACTCCATCGGCACCATCGCGCTGGGCGAGTGGTGCTCGGCAGATGCGGCCCGCGAGTTGGACAGCAAGCACAAGGTGCCGTGCAAGATACTGGACATGCCCTTTGGTCTGAAAGCGACTGACCGCTTCATTGACGCGCTGCACAAGATGGCGGGCGTGAATGTGCCGGAGGAGATCATGGTCGAGCGTGGCCAGCTCGTTGATCTGATCTCGGATATGCACCAGTACTTCTATCACAAGAAGGTGGCACTGGCTGGCGATCCTGATCAGCTCATCGCCATGACCGAGTTCTTAGTGTCCATTGACATGTGCCCGGTGCATATCGTCACCGGCACGCCGGGCAAGAAGTTCGAGAAGCGGATTAAGGAAATCACAGCGGGAATGCCGTATCAGGTCAACGTGCGGGCCAAAGGTGACTTCTTCCTCCTCCATCAGTGGATGAAGAACGAGCCGGTTGACCTGCTGATCAGCAACACCTACGGCAAGTACATCGCCCGTGATGAAGATGTGCCGTTCATGCGCTGGGGCTTCCCGATCCTTGACCGACAAGGGCATCAGTATTTCCCGACCGTGGGCTATAAGGGCGGCCTGCGCCTGCTGGAGAAGATACTGAATCTGCTGTTGGACAGGAAGGACCGCGACGATACGGAGATGAAGTTCGAGCTGGTGCTGTGACACAAGGTCGGGCAGCATTGCGCTGTCCGGCCTTTTTTATTTGGAGTTACGTGGTGCCGTTATGCACGGCTATCAGGATTGCCCACCGTGCGCCTCTTGTTCAAAAAATGATAGTGGCAAGAATGCAAGTGACGAATTAGAATAAGTCGATGATACAGGAAATACCTAATGTGCAACTCTTTTAAACTTGATTAGACAGC
>JAGIXO010000136.1 GCA_026122915.1 Candidatus Electronema nielsenii
CCGCTGCCTGAGCTGGCTGCGGAAGCTCTGGCGCACCATGAACACCGCTTCCGGGTCAATCACCGCGAGCTGCTGGCTGATCCAGCCTTCCGCAGGCAGAACCAGAGCAAGGGCGGGAAAGGCCGGGTCGCCGTTCTCGTCGGCCAAAAGCGCGGCGAAAGACTGCTGGAACAGCTCCGGCAGTACCGCCGCCCTGCCCTGCTGCTGTTCAGCAATTCCCTTCAGCAGGCAGCGCAGGCCAAGCTGCTGACCTGCGTCCCAGCGGTTGAACGGGTCGCGGTCATGGGCCATGAGAAAGGCCAGCTCCTCATCTTGCAAATCGGATTCCACATTGACCGGCGCGGAGAAGTTGCGGTTGAAGGACAGCACCGGCGTGGCCGCAATCTCGGTGAAGCAAAACTGCTTGGTCTCCTGGTTGAGCAGCAGTACCTCGTCGCGGATATCCTTACCGTTGCGGTCTAAGAGACCAATTCTGATTGGCATGAAAAAAGGCAGCTCCTCGGCCTGCCCCGGCGTGGCTGGACAGGACTGGCTAACTGTGAGTAGATATTCTGAAGCAGGGGCATAATACATGCTGGAAACCTTCAGCACCGGTGTGCCAGCTTGATTGTACCAATGTTGGAACTGACTGAGATCAAAGCCGTTGGCAGCATCCTGCATCGCCTGAACAAAGTCTTCACAGGTCACGGCTTGGCCGTCGTGCCGCTGGAAATACAAATCCATGCCCTTGCGGAAGCCTGCCGCGCCGAGCAGCGTGTGCAGCATCCGTATCACTTCCGCGCCTTTGTTATAGACTGTGGCGGTGTAGAAATTGTTGATCTCCACGTAGGAGGCAGGCCGCACCGGGTGCGCGGTCGGGCCGCTGTCCTCGCGGAACTGGATGTTGCGGATATAGTTGGCATCCTGAATCCGCTGCACGGCCCGCGACCCCATGTCCGCCGAGAATTCCTGATCGCGGAACACGGTCAGCCCTTCCTTGAGACTGAGCTGGAACCAGTCGCGGCAGGTGATGCGGTTGCCAGTCCAGTTGTGAAAATACTCGTGAGCAATGACCGACTCAATGCCCTCGTAATCGCTGTCCGTGGCGGTCTCCGGCTGGGCCAGCACGTACTTGGAATTAAAGATATTCAGCCCCTTGTTCTCCATCGCTCCCATGTTGAAGTCGTCCACTGCGACGATCATGTAAATATCCAGATCGTACTCGCGGCCATAAACTTCCTCATCCCAGCGCATCGCTTTCTTGAGCGACTGCATGGCATGAGCGCACTTATCGCGGTTGCGCTCTTCCACATAAATATGCAGGCTGACTTCGCGGCCCGACATGGTGACAAACGTGTCCTCAATGCGGACGAGCTGTCCGGCAACCAAGGCGAAAAGGTAGCTCGGCTTAGGGAAGGGATCGTGCCACGTGGCGAAATGACAGCCATCCTCCATCTGCCCCTGCTCAATCAAATTGCCATTCGAGAGCAGCATCGGGCAGCTCGCCTGCGGGCCGATCACCGTGACCGTGAAGATCGCCATCACGTCCGGGCGGTCAGGCCAGCAGGTGATGCGGCGGAAGCCCTCGGCCTCGCACTGGGTGCAGTAATTACCTGAGGAGAGATAAAGACCCTCCAGCGCGGTGTTGCGCTCCGGGGCGATGCGCGTTGCAATCTCCAGCTCAAATTGCTCCGGCACTGCCTCGATGCGCAGCTTGCCGTCGGCAAAGCTGTAGTCCTCCGCCGTCAGTCTGCGTCCATCCAGCGCAACCGAGACTAATTCCAGATGCTCGCCGTCCAATTCCAGCGCGGCCTGTTGGTTTTCCGCCGCCGGATTGCGCCGGAAGCGGCTGCGGGCCGTAACCTTGGTCTGCGCCGGATCAAGCTCGACGGTCAGATGAACGGCGGAAACCGCGAAGGGATAAGGACGGTAATCTTTCAGGTGAATCGCGCTGTGCTGGGGCATGGTCTGGCTGAAGGTTAAAGTAGAAGCGAAGGGGAGTTTGAGAAAATCTAAAGCACCATTGCCCGGATTGCAAGGGACAAGTGATATGAGCAGACAAGTGAGGGTCGAGAGGGGGAAAAGAAAAAGGAGTTAACTTGCATGAAGTTAACTCCTTGAATATTTACTTGGTGCACTTGGCAGGATTTGAACCTGCTACCCCCGGATTCGTAGTCCGATGCTCTATCCAGATGAGCTACAAGTGCAATGAAGGTACTATTTAGCAGAAATTTGCATTCTCCACAAGCTCTTTTTTTGCAAAAAAGGGTGTCTCCCGTAGCTCCAGTACATTTTCTTGAACAGATTCCGCTGCTCTTCTGTGCGAAATATTTGGGCAGTTTTTTTCTTTTATGGTAAATTGCTTTGGCTGCGGGCCGCGACCGTTTTCCAATTCAAGAGGCAGAATCCTTTGCAGAACAACAAGATCATAGCTTGGGCCACACCCTTTTTCCATTTTGGCGACCAATGCCTTGCCTTGCTCTCTGACTTGGGCAGCATGGGCCTGTTTCTGCTGTCCGCTTTTGCGGGCCTGTTTCGGCGGCCTTTCCGAGGCCGGGAAGTGCTACGGCAACTGAGTTTCATCGGCGCAGGTTCGATGGCCGTCATATTCTTCACCGCGCTTACCTCAGGCATGGTGCTGGGTCTGCAAGGTTCCTATACACTGAAGAAATTCGGGGCCGAGGGAATGCTGGGTTCAGCGGTTTCCTTAACCTTGATTATGGAACTTGGCCCGATTCTAACCGCGCTGATGGTGGCGGGTAGAGCAGGCTCGGCTATGTGCGCAGAAATTGGCATTATGCGGATCAGCGAGCAGATTGACGCGCTGGAGTGCATGGCGGTCGATCCTTTCCGCTACCTGATTTCTCCCAAGCTACTGGCGGCCATCATCTCTGTGCCGTTGCTCACTGCCATGTTTGATGTGGTCGGCATTTACGGTGGCTATTTAGCCGGAGTCAAGCTGATGGGTGCTAATTCTGGTTCCTATTTCAGCAGTATGATGCTCAGTATCACCAATCACGAAATCCGCATCGGTGTGATCAAATCCTTTGTCTTTGCCCTGTTGGTAGTTTGGATCAGCAGTGGACGCGGCTATTTTGTTCATCGAATTCGTGGCGCGGGCTTTGGCGCGGAAAGCGTCAGCAAAGTGACAACCCAAGCCGTGGTGCTTTCCTCCATCGCTGTGCTTATTTTTGATTACTTACTAACAGCGGTGTTGTTGTAATGGAGGCGGAAATGACGTATAGTGCAGCCGCTGCCGAGCAAAATGCGATAGAATTTGTCCGAGTGAGCAAGACCTTTTATGCTGAACAAGGCCGTCAGCATCGGGTGCTAAACGATGTCAGCTGGGGTATTCCCAAGGGAAAAACTACGGTCATTGCAGGCGGCAGCGGTCAAGGCAAGAGCGTGACCCTGAAGCTGATTCTTGGTTTGCTCAAGCCGGACAGCGGCCAAATATTAGTTGATGGGCAAGATGTTGCCCGCATGGGACAAAGCCAGCTTCGGCAACTGCGCACTAAGTTCGGTGTGCTCTTCCAAGGGGCCGCACTTTTCGATTCATTGACTGTGTTTGAGAACATCGCTTTGCCGCTCCGTGAGCGCACCAAGCTGAAGGAAGCGGAAATTCGCCAAAAGGTCATGGCCACCTTGGAGACCTTGGAGTTAGCCGGGCATGAGGAAAAATTTCCTGCCCAATTGAGCGGTGGCATGAAAAAGCGAGTCGGCTTGGCCCGCGCCCTCCAGTTAGAGCCAGAAATTGTTCTTTTCGACGAACCAACCACTGGATTAGACCCGCTGATGACCTTGGAAATTTACCGCCTCTTTGAGCGGATGCAGAAACAGCTCGGCTACACAGCGGTAATCGTCAGTCATGACATTCCCAAGGTTTTCGAGCTGGCAGACCGGATTGTCCTCATCAATAAAGGTGAGGCTGATGTGTTTGCTGAAGCCAGCCAGATCATCAACTCGGACAAACCGCATATTCGCGAATTTGCCGAAAAGACTATGGGTACCTAATGTG
>JAGIXO010000137.1 GCA_026122915.1 Candidatus Electronema nielsenii
AGGGATACGACATGTCGTATCCCTACACCTATCGTAAGCCAATCACGTTGAAAGCGTTTCAAGATCATACATGCTGATCTTCTGGTCAACAGTCACCAGCACCATCGATTCAATCCTTGCTTGAGCAATGAGCAGGCGGTCAAATGGGTCGCTGTGATGACAAGGGAGCTGACCGAGGGCGTAGATATGGGCCAGCTCTATCGGCAGGATGATCAGGCCGTTCTCTCTGACCTGCGTCGCTGTCAGCTCTGATAATGCCGCACTGAGACGCAGCTTGCCTATCTGCTGCTTGATCTGGATTTCCCAAGAAGAGACATGGCTCAGATAGAGCTGGTTCTGCCGATCACAGCAGGCATCGTAAGCAGCCGGAGGCAGCTTCTCAGGCTCTGAGTTGAGCCAGAGGAAAATATGGGTGTCCAAGAGCAGCTTCATGCGCCATCACCTGACCAGAAGGTATCTGGCAGCGCATCGTCAAAATCCCCGCTGATTGCTATCTGCCCTTTAAACTGGCCGAACTGCCGCTTGGCTGCTGCCTGCTCCTGCGGCATCGCCTGCTCATAGAGCACAATCACCCTGACAGTGTCCTGCTGTATGTCATACGGCAGTTTCAGCCGAATCTCACGATGTCCCGTCACCTCTGCCTGCATTTCCAGAGCCTGCATGTCGTTGCCTCCTCGTAGAGTCTTTCTCTATCCTGCCTTTCTGCATGATATTCTCTTTAGTGCAGTTGGGCAAGGAAGTTCAACCACCCCTCTATCCGCAGCAGTGCAGGAGGATACCATTATCCTCTTCAGGAGCATACTACTATGCTCTTAGGGAGCATACCGGTATCCTCTTTGCGAGCATAGTGGTATGCTCTTTCTGAAGCGCCGAGCATCCTCCGACAAAAACGCCTTGCTCCCCAACATTGCCGACAATTCCATTGACAAATTCGCAGAACCGCCTTAGTCTGCTGGAAAGCGGCAGTATCCTTCCTCTCTTGTCCCATCCTTCGCATAGGAGAACCAGCATGACCACGATACAATGGCGGCCTCAAGTCAATGCCCTCACCAAGCCTCAGTCCTACCGCCCGCAATTTGTGCCGCGTGGCACTTCCGGCTATGACAAGATGGCTGCTGCCATCGCCGCTGCCCATCCCAATTATAACGCCGAGCTGCTCCGCTCGGTCGCACCGTTGATCATGGACTGGATTCAGCAGGAGCTGATCAACGGCTGGCAGGTGACGTTTTCAGATGCCTTCACCTTTTATCCTACGTTGACTGGTAGAATGAAGGGGCCGGACGACCCGCTGCCTGACAGTGAAGATCTGCTGCAAGTCACGGCCTACGCCTCGCGGCCCTTTGTTCAAGGCGTGCGTCAGGTAGCGCAGTTTGAGCGGCTACCCATGATTGAGAAGTTGCCGGTGATCACCTCTGTTGAAGACACCAAGCTCAAGCTGGCCGATGTGCTTAATCCGGCTGGTGTGCTGCGGATGACTGGTAGTAATCTCCAGTTTGATGAACATGCCCCGGACTGCGGTTGCACCATCAGCGGCACCCAGAGCGGTGAGACCAAGCAAAGCACCTTCGCGTCCATTTCTAACAGCGAAATCTTGCTGGTGCCTGACATCCCGGCTCAGGCGCATCCGTGGCACAACGAATACACCTTGAGCCTCAGCACCCAGTACACCGAACACGGCACGCAGCGCACCGGCCTATACCGGCGCAGGTTGCGCAGCCCGCTGACTGTGACTAAGATGGGCCATGCCAATCCGCCAGATACCGGAATCCTGAGTGGTAATGGAGCTAATGCCTTAGTCAGTATCACCGGCGGCACGGTCTCAGCGGACGAGCGACTGCGCATTCAGGCGGTTCTTGACATGCAGGCAGACCGGCTGCTCTTCAGTTTGCTGGATATGAAGGAAGGCGGCGCGACAGGCGCAGAAGCAGCTGCAACTGCGAACGGGAATTTGACGTTGCAAGGCTTCAGTGGCTCGGCAGTGAGTAACCTTGCCATTCGCGTGAATGACTATGCCGCCCTAAAAGTGCTGATCCGCAACCAGTATGGCGGCAGGATAGTGGATATCTTAGATGTGAAGACGGCGTAATTTGCGCAGAGCGAACACAGAGGTTCGCCTTTACACCACCACCCTCCCGTAGGGGCGGAACCTCTGTGTTCGCCCTTTATGTCTATGATATAATGAGGTACTGATGGACGCGAACACAATGAAGCAAACAGCAGTGATCGGTGCGGGGAGCTGGGGTACGGCCTTGGCCAAGCTGCTGGCAGACAAAGGCGAGGCAGTGCGACTGTGGAGCCGTAGTTCGACCCATGTGGATGCCCTGCGGCGCGACCGCGAGAATCGCCGCTATCTGCCCAGCGCGGCCCTGCCTGCGAATCTCCAACCCACGGACGATTTGGCCTGCTGCGTGGCGGGCTGCCAGTGCGTGATCATGGCGGTGCCTTCGCACGGTTTCCGCGAGGTCTTTGTTCGGCTCGCGCCCCTGCTTCAGGACGGTGCGCTGTTGGTTTCGGCGGTGAAAGGTATTGAGATTGAAAGCGGCCAGACCATGTGCCAGATCATGAACGCGGAGTTAGCTCGGTTGAACCGACAGAGCAGGTTGCATGTTGGTGTCCTCAGCGGGCCGAGCTTTGCTGATGAGGTGGCTGCTGGGCAACCGACAGCCGTTACCATCGGCTTTGCTGACCTGTATGCGGCCAAGGAGGTGCAGCAGCTCTTCTCCACCTCGTTCTTCCGTGCCTACACCAGCTGCGACATCATTGGTCTGGAAATCTCTGCGGCGATGAAGAACGTGATTGCTATTGCTGCGGGTATTGCTGACGGCCTCGGCTGTGGCCTCAATGCGCGGGCTGCGCTCATCACCCGTGGTTTGGCTGAGATCACTCGACTTGGCGTGGCGTTAGGAGCGAACCCGCTCACTTTCTCCGGTCTCGGCGGGCTGGGTGACTTGGTGCTGACCTGCACTGGTAGTCTCAGCCGCAACCGCACAGTGGGCCTCAAGCTCGGCGAGGGACGCACTCTGCAACAAGCCCTCTCAGAGATGACGATGGTGGCAGAAGGTGTGAAGACCACCAAGTCCTGCTGGCAGTTAGCTGCTCACGCTGGAGTGGAGATGCCGATTCTGGAGCAGGTCTATCAGATACTGTATGAGGACAAGCCTTGTAAGGCAGCGGTTCAGGAGTTGTTTCAGCGGAGTTTGAGGGAGGAAGTCTGAAGGCACGGTACACTGCCTGCCTCCATGTACTCTCTTGAAGAGCCAAAAAGCAGAAAGGGATTTAAACCAATTGGCTTAAATCCCTTTGATATGGACTGGTCGGAACGAGAGGATTTGAACCTCCGGCCCCCTGAACCCCATTCAGGTGCGCTACCAGGCTGCGCTACGTTCCGTTGTTTACTGCACGTGTATGTACCATTTTCCGACGGAGACTGTCAACAGCTTCTTTGCCGCCGTACCGCTTTTCTGCGCTCTACTGTTGTTTTTCGTCCTCATTGAGCAGCTCACGCAGTCGCTTAGAGGGCCGAAAGGACACCATCTTGCGCTTAGTGATGGTCATGGGATCGCCAGTGCGTGGGTTACGGCCCCGGCGAGGCGACTTGCCGCGCACAATCAGGGTACCGAACTGCACTAACTTGAGCGATTCGCCATTGACTAACGTGCCTTTCATTGCAGCAAAGATAGTATCAACCATCTTGGCTGCGTTGCGCTGAGAGATGCCTAACTTCTCATTGAGAGAAAGCGACAGCTCCTTGCGGGTGACATTGCCCTTTTGCACTTTTTCTTTCTGCTCTTCCTTCTTCTTGTTCATGCTGTTTCCTTGATCTCCCGATATCGACCGCCAAAGCGGGACATCAGCGAGCTGACTATTTTCTCGTGGAGGCTGTTGACCATCTCGTCATCGAGCGTCCCTTCAGCAGAACGGTAGGTGACGGTCAAGGCCACGCTTTTCATGCCGTCTTCAATCGGCTTACCCGAATA